>JAZGGI010000035.1 GCA_036480375.1 Candidatus Zixiibacteriota bacterium | reverse complement strand
TGAAAAAGTCTTGAAATGATCTTCAGCCTAAAGAATGGGGAAACATTTCGAATCGTAAGTTCTTGATACACGTCAGGTCACAATTTTGTTTTCACAAAATCAAGACCTGCCGCAACACCCGAAAGGGGTTTATCAACAAGCCCCAAGCAGCGGGACACCTGTGCTTTCGAGATATGACCTTCTCTTAATACACCAGTGGGACGCACACCGCAGGGCCCTGATATCCTTAACTATACGTTGGTCTGGGGACACCTATAATGAGTCGTACAGCTGGATGCAACAAAGCTTGTCGATTTAGCCGAATGGATTGTCTCTTAACGAATCGAACCCAAACAATCTACGAGTGTCGTTTCTACTGTGATATTTTATAGATTTGCATGATCTATCAAATATTTATCAATAAACAGATAATCGATTTCAGAATTTCTGAAACAATTCCATGCATCATTTAAGTCACAAACAATAGGCTCGCCTTTCCTATTAAATGAAGTATTAAGAAGGACAGGAATTCCTGTAAGTTTTTTATAATGCAGAAGCATATGAAAGAGACCGGGATTCATTCGCTCATCAACAGTCTGAAGCCTTGCTCTGCCGTCTACGTGAGTAACAGCCGGGATTTTCTTTCTAAATTCTTCTCCAACTCGAAAAGCAAAACTCATATTAGGTGAATGATTATAAGTTTCAAACCATCCGGGAGCATCTTCTTTTAATATTATTGGAGCAAAGGGACGGAAATTCTCTCGGAATTTTACTCGCTTATTGATAATTTCTTTCATTTTTTCAGGAAATGGGGGGGCGATAATGCTCCTTGAGCCTAATGCTCGCGGACCGAATTCCATTCTGCCCGTGAACCAGCCAATTATTTTCCCACGGGACAAAAGCTCCGCGGCTCTTTGTTCAGGATTCGGGGCAATAGAGAACTTAACATGTTTGGATAAAAGGAATGATTTGTATTGATCCTCATATTCCGGACCCCATAATGGAGCCAGATTTTTAATATCTGGTCGATGACCATTAAATTTATGAAACAGGTAAAGCGCCGCTCCAAGAGAAACTCCTGCATCTGACGGAGCTGATGGAACGTAAATATTTTCAAATGACGTTTTTTCCTTGATTTTTGCGTTCATCACACAATTTAAGGCCACTCCGCCTGACAAACATATGTTATCCAACCTTGTTTTTTTATGTAAGAAATCCGTCATTCGAATGACGATATCTTCAACTACCGACTGTACACTGGCGGCAATATTTCTATGACGATCATTGAGCTCTTCTCCCGGTATTCTCGGATCGCCGAAAAGATCCAGAAATTTCGGGGGAAACTCGCGTAAGAGAGAAGATGAATAATCGAAATACTTGGGACTAAGAATAAAGTGGTAAGATCTCTTATCAAAATCAATTAGGTTTGCTATTTTCCTTGCATAGGTTGGATTTCCATAGGCGGCCAATCCCATTACTTTGCCTTCTCCGCTATTGGGGGTAAATCCCAAAAACGATGTAAATACGCTGTATAAATGACCCAGGGAATCAGGATATTTATTTTGATAAAGTCTCTGTAGATGCCCATTCAAGTAGGTACCCATGGTACTTGTTTGATATTCGCCCGTCCCATCGAGCGTTATATAGGCGGCTTTTTCAAAAGGCGAAAGAAAACATGCGCAGGAGGCGTGGGCAAGATGATGATTCACATAATGTACAGGAAGCCGTTTGCCACCAAAATTAGATTCCAAAATTCGCCCTGCCAAGAGCTGTTCTTTGATCGTCTGAAAATATCCAATTCCTTTAGAAGCTTTACGCTTCCAGGATTGCTGTCGGACCGTTAATATCAATGAAGAAATTACGCGATGCGCAATACCTGAATAAGGAATCCATCCTATCGCAACATTATCGACATCGCTTATTTCGATGCCTGCGATCTTTAGACAATTACATATTGAATTTATTGGAAATGATTTTTCGTGTTTTTTTCTTGTAAATCGTTCCTCTTCGCAAGCAGCCAATATATCGCCATCACCAAGTATCACGGCTGATGAATTATCAAGATTGCTCAGGCCTAGAATTACCATTATTTTCCATCCCCTGCAATAATGTGTCCATATCAATGTCCTCAATTTTGGAAGAAAAAAAGCGATACGCATTTCTTTGATATTGAGGCAGGCCGAATAAAGGTTTATAATAAATTTGGGAATGCGCGTGAAGCAAAACTCCCAGCAAACAAGTGTGCTGGGTCGAGTATATCAAATGTTGCTGCTTAACATTCGGATTTTGAATTATTCCCATATCAAATAATATCTTATCTGTCCTGTCTTTTCGGTATACCGGAGTTTCATATGCGATACCATAGTTTTGGTATATCTTTTGAGTTCTCTCTATAATCTTAGGCATTTGAGCCGGAAAAATATGGGCCGATTCTTCATGCGCTCCGCAAAAAACGTGGCAAATATTATTGGAGCCACAAAACGCGATTGTTTTCAGGTGCATTGATAATTTGCAGGCTCCGCAAATCCACGGTATTACCATGCTTCCATATTTTTTGATATATGATACATATTTCCCAAAATACAGTCGCTTGTATAGGGAATTTATTTTTTCCTTATGATAAATAAAGTTACAATCCGGATATTTTCTCCTAAGCGCTGAAATATTTATATTTATTTTGTCATGGCGCAACATAAACGGATGCTGAAAGGTGACAAGATATACTTGGCGGAATCGCTCGGCTGCAATAGCAGCCGCCAGAGTCGAGTCGCTGCCGCCTGAGAACAAAACTGCTATCTTATTATTCATCGACGTAACCCTCTTGGTTTATTTTACGAATAGAGAAAACAATAGCGGGCAATAATGAAAGAGTAATCACATTGTCAACATATAACTTATTTGCATCTACAATTGCGCGAACATCTGCGTCCCTTATGTAATAACTGTTGAATCCAAGAAGGATCTTTCCATTGGAGGTTAAAGCCTTTGGCACTTTATCGAGAAAATTCCTAATGCAATCAAGACCATCTCTGCCCCCTGACCATGTTTTAATCTGATCTTTCGGAGATAATGGCAATTTATTATTAATCCCTTGAATATTACCCCACTCTTCTGGAATATAGGCGGCGTTAAAAGCAATGATATCAAATATCTTACCCGGAATGCTATCGACAAAATCGCTCAAAATGACATCAGCCTTAACGCCGTTTCTCTCCAGAAAACCTTTGGCTGACTTTATGATATCGGGGATTATATCAATTGCAGTAATTGACCTGCACTTCATATGAAAAGCATACAGTGACAAAATTGCATGGAATCCGCATCCCATATCCAAAAAACTGTTTATTTCCAATTTTTCTTTTGATAGAGCTTTCCGGAGGCATAAGGTTACCCAATCCCAATAATATTTTGGGTTTGGATCAAACACTTTCACACCAAATACGCAACCACTGAGTATTTTTGATTTTCTTAAAGGTGCGATTATTTTTCGATAAAACGGATGAATTTTGAAAATATTTTTATTATGCAAGGATGTCAACTTTTCCCAACCTTATATTCCAATATCAGAATTTTGTCGAGTTTCTTACTAACGCTCGGAACACCGATCTACATTAATGAATTACATTTGTTGCCAGTAAGCACCAACAATCTTGTAGTAAATAACCAGATAATGACAAAACACACCCAATCTGCTGGATGCGAATCGGGTTTGTTTAATTACACGGAATTTTCGAAAGAAAAATGTGGGTGACCTATAAAATATTAAATCATGTAAATAACTCGTACAAGTACTGCCAACTACACATCCAGATTCCGGATGTAGGTTGCCGGGTGCCTTAAGTCATCAGGGCGTGGGATTCGTCCCATCACTTGTCAAATTGTAATCCAAACGTTTTGTTTATTCAACATTATCGCTGATATACATATACTATTTTCACTTGACTTTATATCATAATATCATTAACATAAATTATAAGTTTAAATCATCCTAATGAATTTTGTGCGCAACCTATTATCAAAATTTTTTCCTGGGGGAGATTTATGAAAACTGCTTTAGTCTTAAGCGGAGGGTCCATTAAAGGCGCCTTCCAGGCCGGGGCCATTCAAGAGGTCCTCGAATCGGGAATTAAGCCTACGGCCATTTATGGGATCTCTGTTGGCAGTCTTAATGGGGGTTTTCTCGCCGACAAAGCGGGGCGAGATTTTGCCCAAAGTCAGAGTATCGACTGGCCCAAAATTGGGGAAGAGCTGGCTGATTTTTGGCGAACGAAAATCACGTCGTTTGATAAAATCGGCAAAAAACACGGTTTTTTCTCACTCGCGAAAAGTTTAGTATTTTCAACATTTGACGGCATGATCGACACAAAGAGATTGCGAGATCTGATTAATTCGATCATGACTGAGGAAAATATCCAGAACGCTCCCATTATTTACAAAGCCGGCACCGTTAACATTGCCAACGGCAAACTTATTTTGGCCGATAAGACCACAACCAACCTGGTCAAATATATTATTGCCAGCACCGCGATTCCGGTTGTTATGCCGGTTTCGATGATTTCCAAACAACCGTTCGTGGACGGAGGGGTGCGCGATGTGGCAACCCTGAATCCAGCGATTGAGGATGGCGCCGATGAGATTATTTGTATTCTGTGTCAGCCCAAAGACCTGTCAGCGACCAGCATTAATCTTGGAAAACTGGAAGAATTTGCCGAACGGATTATGGAAATTGTCGTTAATGAAACCGTTAACAACGATATCGAATGGGCGCAGTATATTAACGAACACTGCCCCGAAGATGGAAGTCCCGTTACATCCGGCCCCTTTGAAGGATACCGCCATGTGAAATTAACGATTATCCGCCCCACCGGACCGCTCGATATCAAATTAACTGATTTCAACGCCAATGATATTAAGCGAATCTATGACAACGGTCGGGAAATTGCGAAAAAGGCACTCCATCCGGAACCCGTACCAATAGTTTGACAATTGTTGTGAGATTATCTCTGCATTGATACTTAAATGTATTTCTAATATTGATTGAATGTGAAAGCAGATTGGATGAGTGCACTCTCCAAATTCGATTGATGTCGCTTTACAATTGGTATATTTGTATCCCACCCATTGGGTTCGTTTTGTTAAAGAAAAGTTTTGACCCTTTTAAATCGATGGTAAATCGGAAAATATCCGTTTATTCTCCCCTTCTCCAATACATCCAAAAGTCAGTTTTATTTTACTCATCGCATCAATCCACCCTGTCTTATAAAATGTGTATTGATTCGGAAATAATGGCGGAGTTAACGGAATTTTGTAAAAACTACGCAATTTTAGGCCTAAAATGCCTTAAAATATGGTAAAAACCCGATAAGTGACAAATAAATTGGATATTTTGCTTGTTTTCTGCAAATATATCAGTTATTTTGACGATACACAGGAACAAATAGCATAATACGCGGGTAATATGTATAAATGCGTGTTTAGTTGTATGTGAGGATAAAATGATAATAGATTTCAAAGTGAAAAATTACCGGTCGTTTGCCAAGGAGCAGACTCTTAGCATGGTTGCGTCTTCAAATAAAGAACTCAAAGAGAATTATTGCGAAGTCGGCGATTTCAAACTTTTAAAATCTGCCGGTATTTATGGTGCGAATGCGTCCGGGAAAAGTAATTTGATCCGCGCTATAAAAGATATGCGTGCAATAATCTTAAAATCGGCAACTATAGAGCCAAACACCCCCAAACCAATTAAACCATTTTTACTAAATAGTAAACTCGCCAAAAAAGTAACCATGTTTGAAATAACTTTTATCCATGATGGTATTAGATATCAGTATGGATTTAAAACTGGTAAAATAACCATTCGGGAGGAATGGTTAATTGCTTACCCCAAAAATCGAAGTCAAATATGGTTCCAACGGATTTATGATAAGCGAAAACGGAAGTCTATTATTGAATTTGGTCCGTCTTTTAAAGGGGAGAAGCAAAGAATAAAAAGAGTGACCCGAAACGATTCGTTATTTTTATCCACTGCTGCTCAATTTGGGCATACTGCCCTTACTGAAATTTACGATTGGTTTAAGGTGAACTTAATTATTATCAACACCAATGACATGACATCTCCGCCTAAAGATTTCATCTTTGAACAAGATAATAAAAATATAGTATTGTGGAATATTACCAAAACTGAATTAACGAAGTTATTAAATGCCGCTGACTTGGGAATTGAAGGAATTCGAATCTCGCCAATAGATATAAATAAATATATTGAGAATTTGCCTGATGATTTTCCAGAAAAACTTAGAAAAAAAATCATTAATGAGTGGAAGGAAAATCCCCCCATTCAAATTAATACTATTCATAGAATGTCTGATACAGGCAATGAAGTTATTTTTGATCTTGATGAGGACGAATCGGACGGGACAAAAAGATTTTTTGATTTATTGGGACCTTGGCTTTTTGCTATAAAATATAATGCCACAATAATTGTTGATGAAATTGAATCAAGTCTGCATCCACTTCTTTCGCGAGCATTAATTAAGATGATTAATGATTCATCACGAAAAAATGGATCGCCCCAATTAATATTCGCAACTCACGATGTTACACTACTATCAAATGATTTGCTAAGACGGGATCAAATTTGGTTTGTTGAAAAAAATAAAATACAAGCCTCAGAACTAACACCCCTATTAGACTATAAACCAAGAAAGGGCGAAGCAATCTTTAAGGGTTATATGTCTGGTCGATATCATGGCGTCCCAAATATAAAGGATTTTGCGTTTGAAAAACGAGGGAAGTAGGCGAGCACAAAGAGAAAAAGACAGGCTCAGGAGTAGGGCTGATTTTGTCCGTAAACCAGGAAAAAAGAAACAGCGCCAAACAATCTTGATTGTATGTCATGGCCAAACTGAGGAAACCTATTTTAAGTATTTAAAAGAAAAACTTGATCTATATAGAATGGGAATTGTTGTAAAAGTTGTTGCGAAGGGGGAGATGGCTATAAATGTTGTCCAGCGTGCATTAAGTGAAAGAGAAAAACTTGCGAAGAGTTTTTATACTCCTTACAATTCTGTCTGGTGCGTGACAGATGTAGAGATTACGCCAAAAGATCATTCGATTCCAAGGGCTGCTTCTTTAGCCAAAAAAAATAAGATTAACTTTATACTGAGTAACTCATGCTTTGAATATTGGTTTATCCTTCACTTTGAAGAAACCGCAAGCGGATTCAATTATAATAAACAAGTAATAAGTCGATTGAAAACTCACCACGCCGGTTATACCAAAAAGGGCAATATAGAAAAAGTTGTAAAAGAGATTTGCAAATGCATCTATGATAAGACAGATTTCGCAATCAAAAATGCCAGAAAGTGCCGCAAGGCTCACAAATGGGGCAAAGACCTTACCGATCACAATCCATCCACAGATGTTGACAAGGTCGTTAAAAAACTGATTGCAATATCAAAAATGTAAATATCTCTTACAATCGTTACCAACTACACATCCAGATTGCGGACATAGGTCGCGTTTTCCTGAATGAACTTACGTCGGGGAGCTACTTCATCGCCCATCAGCATCGAAAACAGATGATCGCATTCGGCCGCGTCTTCCATTGAAACCTGAAGAAGCGTCCTCGTTTCCGGATTCATTGTCGTCCGCCACAACTGTTCCGGGTTCATCTCACCGAGACCCTTGTAACGCTGCATCGTAATCTTTTCGCCGCCCATTTCCTTGAAAATCTTATCTTTCTCATCATCGGAATAGGCGTATTTCTCTTTCTTGCCTTTTTTCAAAAGAAACAGCGGCGGTTGAGCAATATAAATGTATCCGCGCTCAATCAACCCCTTCATATGGCGGAAGAAAAATGTCAGAATCAGAGTACGAATATGAGCCCCGTCAATATCGGCGTCAGTCATGATAATAATTTTATGATAACGGGCTTTGTCGGTGTTGAATTCGGTCGTGCCGAAACCGCAACCCAAAGCGGTAATCAGCGATTTGATTTCCTGGTTGGCCAGAATTTTGTCAATACGGGCTTTCTCGACATTCAGAATCTTGCCCCGCAATGGCAATATCGCCTGAAACCGGCGATCTCGACCTTGCTTGGCCGACCCGCCCGCCGAATCACCCTCGACGATATAAATTTCGCTTTGCTCCGGGTCGGCACTGGCGCAATCGGCCAGCTTGCCGGGAAGAGCCGCACTATCGAGAGCGGTTTTGCGCCGCGTCAGCTCTCTGGCTTTTCGGGCCGCCTCACGGCTCCGCGCCGCAGCGAGGATCTTCTCAACGATTTTTTTCGCGACCGACGGCGTTTCCTCGAAATACTCCGAAAGATGCTCGCCAACGACTCGTTCTACGATGCCTTTGACTTCGCTGTTGCCCAGTTTGGTTTTGGTCTGACCCTCGAATTGAGGTTCAATAACGCGCACCGATATAACCGCCGTCAGCCCTTCGCGACTATCCTCGCCAATCAAAGACAGTGTATTGCCCTTGCCGTTTTTGCCGTTTTTTAAAAGTTTATTCTTTTGAACATAGATGTTTATCGAACGAGTCAGCGCTGTTCGGAAACCGACGAGGTGGGTGCCTCCTTCGGTCGTGTGAATGTTATTGACATACGAATAAACCGATTCGCTGTATCCGTCGTTGTATTGAATCGCCACCGAGACATCGACGTTGTCGAGTTCTTTCTGGAAAAATATCGGCTTTTTGAAAATGCTGGTTTTATTCTCATTCAGATATTCGACAAACGACGCCAGACCGCCCTTATACAAGAATGATTTTTCTTTCTCGCGCCCGGTCTGTTCCGATTTCAACTCGATTTTCAATCCGGGATTCAAAAAGGCCATCTCGCGCAGACGCCCCGCCAGTACATCAAAAGAATATTCAATCTTGTCGAAAATTTTGTCATCGGCCATAAAAGTTGTTTTGGTACCACTTTCTTTGCGCTTGCCGATTTTGTTGACCGGAGCTTTTGCCTTACCGATTTTGTATTCCTGAAAATATACTTCACCGTCCCGGCAAACTTCAACTTTGCACCATATCGACAGAGCATTTACGACCGATACTCCGACTCCATGCAAACCGCCGGATACTTTATAAGAGCTGTGCTCGAATTTGCCTCCGGCGTGAAGAGTTGTCATAACAACTTCCAAAGCCGATTTTTTCTGGGTGGGATGTATGTCAACCGGAATGCCGCGGCCGTTATCGATAACCGTTACCGATTGATCCTCATGTAATATTACCTGGATATAATCACATTCCCCGGCCATAGCCTCATCGACGGAATTATCCACGACCTCATAGACGAGATGATGTAATCCCCGGCTGGAAACATCGCCGATATACATCGCCGGCCTTCGCCGAACCGCTTCCAGTCCTTTAAGTACCTGTATTTTTGACGCGTCGTAATTTGTCGAAGTTTTCTTTTTATCAGTACTACTCGTAGTCGCCATTCTAATTCTCCCTGATACTGCCGGCCTTAAGAAATATTTTATCAACCGCTTTTCCTCCGCGGCGCCGACGGATCTTTATTAATATTTCTTCCCGCTGCATCTCCAATTCCTGCCGCCAGGCATCCTGCTCGACGATTACCGTCAGGATACCATCCTGAAATCTTATTGCCCGAGATATTTTCGCAATATCTTTTCCAACAATGTCCGGCCATTTTTCGACAACCTGCCAGCCATGAAAAGATTTTTTCAATCCCAGCGAGGCCATCAAATTATCGACAATATTGCCCAGCCGGTCAGGCTTTTGTTCCATAACGCCAAACTCCATTAAGGCGATAATCAGTCAAACTAATAAAATACAAATGTTTACGGCTTACGGCAAGAAAAAAACGCCTTTCCGCGAAAATAGTGATACTCGTAATTTCTTAATATACAAAGAATTAGCATGCTACCGCATATAGTTGCTTCAATATGTAAAATGGCAATCATGTAAAGATGTCATATGCTGCCGAATTTTGGAAATTTACACTTATTTCGGGCCCCAAAACAAGATAATATTAATCCTAATTAATGGGTAATATGCTCCATTTTCATCTTGACATTTTACTTTTGTGTCTGTATTATTAGATAGAATCGATAAAACAGATAAATTCGATATTTCATCAACAGGACAGTTTATGAAAACCAATGAGACATTTAATCTACCGGATAAGGAATATTTTACAACCGGCGAAACGGCGGCAATGTGTGCCGTTACGGCCAATACGGTATTAAAGTGGGTTGTTGCCGGGAAAATTCCGGCAGCGCGAACACCAGGTGGTCATCATAGAATTCCCCGAAGTGCGATAATGGAGCTTATAAAAAATAAGGAGCCTATTAAATCAATGGGCTCAAAAAAACCCGTTGTTTCCAGAAATAACAAAAAGGCGTTTCAATACTGTTGGGAATTTAATTCCCAAGGCGGAAAACTTCCCGAAGGATGCAAAAATTGTATCGTCTATCGGTCGCGAACCGGCCGATGCTATGAAATCGCCGGGTTGGGAACAGTCGCCGGTCATGCCGGAGTTTTCTGCCAAAACAGTTGCGATAAATGTGAATATTATGAAGCCGTTCGCAACAATTATTCTAATGTACTGGTTGTTACCGATAAGCCTGGAATTCGCGAAGCGTTGGAAGTGGATAAGAAACAGGCCAATTTCAAACTTGAATTCAGCGATTGCGAATACCGTTGTTCCATGATGGTAGACAAATTCGAACCGGATTATATTGTTGTCGATTGCTCTATGGGTCAGAAACGCAGCCGTGAATTTGCGCAACATCTCAGTGTTGATCCTCGGATTCCATACGCAAGAATCATTTTGGGGGGCGGGGAATCTGAAATTCCCTCGGAATGCAATCATTTGGTATTTGCCTTTTTGAAAAGGCCGTTTTCCATTAAAGCTATTTCTGATTTAATTGACGGCCTGCACAATGAGAATGAAAAGTAGATTGCCACGTTACAATATAATTTAAGGAGGATATATAGAAAAATCTCAGGGAGAAATAAAGGGCCCGACGGGTGTTCGTGCAAGAGTTCCCCGTCGAGCCAGACACCGGCTGGCCTGTCAATAAGGATTGATGGGCCCGCCGTGGTCTAACAATATATAGAGGAACGAAATTTCGTCAACCTTAAATTCCTCGAAATCTCCCAAAAATTGGATAGCGGAAAAAATGTTTTGATAACACGGATTTGATGCGTTGGTGATATAGAAAATGTCAATAATCCATAAAATCTGGGAGGACAACATGTCAAGATTAAAAGATGGTCAATCACATGAAGATCATGATGGTTTTCTGGTTGATATGGCGAATTGGTCCAGAGAAATTGCTAAGGAATTAGCCAGGAAGAATGATCTTGGGCCGCTTACCGAGGATCACTGGAAAATAATCGAATATGTCCAGCAGTTTTATCACGAGAATCACATTGGGCCGCCAATCGTCAAAATAAGTAAATCAACAGGCTTCACCAGCAAATATATTTGTCAATTATTTCCTTGTGGTGTGGCCAGAGGTGCTTATCGATTGGCCGGGCTGCCGCGTCCATCGGGATGTCTCTAATTAAAACAACATAAGAAAAACGAAATATGCCGCGGCGGATTCACAAGGGCGTCATGATGAAGGAGGATATGCTTTGAATTACTTTCTTTTCGTTATTTTGCCGTACATCGCGTTTGCGATTTTTATAATAGGCATGCTATATAGAATTAGAATATGGGCGAAATCTCCCATGCCAGGAGCTATAACCCTGTTTCCCGCCCCACAGCCGGGAGCAGGTTTATTTATGGGTGTCATAAAAGAGTCGTTCTTATTTCCCGGTTTGTTTAAAGGCGATAAATTTTTCTGGGCCACAGCCTGGTTATTTCATGTTTCTTTGGCGCTGATTATTGTCGGGCATCTCCGCGTCCTTACCGGTGTTTTTGATAAAATGTTTATCAGCTTTGGAATGAATCAGGAAGGGATCAACACCATGAGCTCGGTTTCGGGCGGTATCGCCGGTATTGTAATCATGCTGGCGGCTTTTATCTTGATTCTACGAAGGATGTCATCGATACGAGTTCGCGAAATATCATTGCCGTCTGATTACCTGGCGTTGATATTCGTTCTGGCCATTCTCATTACCGGTAATTTAATGCGCTTCGGAGCTCATTTCGACCTTGAATTAACGCGCGTCTATTTCTCCGGTATATTTTCGCTTTCGGCGACCGAGGCCACAATCCCTCAAAATGCAATGTTCCTTGTTCATTTCTTCCTGGTTCAAATACTGGTGATCTATATACCATTTAGTAAAATATTGCATTTTGGCGGCATCTTCTTCACCCAAACCCTGATTCAGAAATCATAAGAAAGGAAACGAGTTGTGGCACAATTAAGGACCTCAGAATCGAATAAAAATGTCGAGAAAAAAACCAGCGCCAAACCAAAAATAACTGAAGGACTACGGGAAAAAGTAATTGAAGCGTGTAAGGGAATTGATAATGGCCCTCGGGTGTTGAAATTATATATGGAAATGTGTGCCCGGTGCGGCACCTGCGCCGACCAGTGCCCGGTTTATCAAGGCGACCCCACCAAACTGCGCAATCCATCAATTCGCTCGGATTTAATCCGTTCAGTATTCAAAAAGCACAAAACACTTTCCGGAAAAATGTTTGGTTCTTTTGTCGGCGCCGAGGATTTTGAGGGCGATATGGAAAAATGGGTGACCGCATTTTACGAATGTACCGGATGCCGTCGCTGCGCCACATTTTGCCCGATGGGAATCGACAACTCAGTGTTGACCAGAAAGGGCCGAGGTATTGCCGACGCGTTGGGTTACACTCCGGAGCGTCTGGTCAAAGTCATCGATATTTCACTCGAGACCGGTAACACGGACGGAGCCAATGAGGTGGCCTTTGTTGAAGCGGTAAAGTTTCTCGAAGAGGAAATTAAAGACCATTGCGGCATTGATGTTAAGATTCCATATGATCAAGTTGGCGCCGAGGTCTTTTTTGTCCCGCCTTCGGGAGATCTACTGGTCAATCCCGAGGCCGTGATGGGTATCGCCAAGGTTTTTCACAAACTTGGCATTTTCTGGACATTGAGCTCAAAGGCGTTTGATGGAGCCAACTACGGCCTGTTTACCGGCGACGATCCATCGATGAAGGAAGATAATAAATTGTATGTGGAAGAGGGAAAACGCCTGGGCTGCAAAACATTGATTATGGGCGAGTGTGGTCATGCTCACCGAATCATGAAATTCATAATGGAAAAGGCGCAATGGTGGGGACCATTGCCGTTTGATATTACCAATGTCCTTCAATTTACGTCGAAAATGGTTGACGATGGAGCCATTACGTTCGACAAAAGCGCCAATCCTGATCCGGTTACTTATCACGACCCCTGCAATTTTGGTCGGAGCTGCGGCATTATCGACGAACCCCGTAATATTATGAAAGCGGCCTGCGCCGATTTCCGCGAAATGACTCCCAATCGCCATTGGAATTGGTGTTGCGGCGGAGGCGGGGGGCTCTCGGCTATGGATGATATATATGAATTTCGTATGAATATTTCAGGAAAGATGAAATTGAAGCAAATCGATGATACTGGCGCCAAGTTCGTGGCGGCTCCATGCTCCAATTGCAAAAGGCAGTTATTGCAATTGATGGAGTATCATAAGCGTGAGGTTGTCGTCGGCGGCGTTCATGACGCCGTTTTCAATGCCATCATCATGTGAGAAGGAGCACGCTTCCGAATGTATTTCTTGGGGGCAACCGGCGGGAGGGGTTTTCAGGAAACTCCCGCCGGATTTTATAAATTGAAATCACATTATATTAAATTGCAATCCAATTCATATTGTTCCATATTATATATTTGAGTAAATGAATGGATAGAGGTTTTACCGATGGAATACCAGAACAAACTCCTGAATAATAAGGAATATCAGTTGGATAAATTCGGTTTTCTTGACCCACCCCAACAGTGGGATGAAAATTTCGCCGAAAGTCTGGCGAAAGAACTCGGTATCCATGAAGGACTGACTGAAAAACATTGGGAATTTATCAATTATTTAAGGCAAAAATTCCTGGATGAAAATTCAATCCCCGTTATAGTTTTGGCCTGCTCCGAAAATAAAATCACTCTATCCCAGCTGCGGTCGCTGTTTCCAACCGGGTACCATCGGGGAGCCTGTAAAATTGCCGGCATCAACTTTTCTTTCATGAGCGATCTCAATATTTGGCTAACCTATGAAACTCCGCCACTGAAAGATGCGGAATTTAAGGTAAATCAGGTCGGTTTTCTCCTTGATTTCAGAAAATGGAATGAACGTTTTGCTCACCGGGTGGCCCGGCGTTGGAACTTGCCCGACGGTTTAACTGAGCTTCATTGGAAAATTATTCGTTACCTGCGAGACTATTATATCAATTCAAAAAACACCCCCACCGTGTATGAGCTTTGCATATTCAGCGAGATTACACTGGATCAGTTTGGGCAATTATTTCCCGATGGGTATCATCGTGGAGCTTGCCGCGCAGCTGGTTTACCGTTCGAATAATTTAGAAATCATCGCATTTTGGGGAAATCAAGTAGGATTAATTTGGAGATTTGACCTAAGCTCCAGGTGCTCCACGGCCACTAGTTGCGGTGGTTCCCGCGTTTTGATCAACTAAAAATTCTTTAATTTAATTGCACTATTTCCACTCAATGAACGTCTTAATTGGTGCAGGAGACTATTAAGGCAGGAGAAATCAATGATCAAAAATATAATGTACATGGCAGGTTTAGTGGTTTTAGCTCTGCCGCTACTATCTCATTCCCAGCAGTTCTACGGACCAGAAAGCGCTGTCTATGATATGCCCAGAGAGCGATACCTTATATCAAATTATTCCAACGGACAAATAATTGCCATGGATTTGAATGGACAGCGAAGTGTATTCGCCCAGGGTAAGAATTCATCCGCCGGATTGCATATTATTGACGATACCGTTTACGTTGGATGTGGAGGTCAGGGGGTATTGGCTTATAACTTGGTAACGGGGGAAGAAGTAATGGATCTTCTGATTCCGGGAAGCATTTTACTTAATGATGTTACATCTGACACTTCTGGAAATTTATATGTGTCTGATCCCTATGGAAATAAGATTTACCGGATCCAAATGGATGATAGATCATACTCCGTATTAGTAGATTATATTTATTGGCCAAATGGTCTATTGTTTGATAAAATAAATAACCGTCTTTTGGCATGCAAATCGACTACATACCGAATATACTCAGTTAATATGAGTGATGGATCGCTTACAGAACTAGTGAATGTGGGAGGGGGACATCTCGACGGCCTGGCTGAAGATAATACCGGTAACATTTATGTCTCTTCGCAAGGACCTGAGGCTGTATATCGTTACAATAATGATTTCACCTCATATCGTGAATTAGTATCGTCAGGACATAGTGGTCCCGCAGATATCTACTATAATAAATGGCTGGAGGTGCTTGTCGTACCAAATATTAGTAACAGTACCGTGGATTTTATTGATATGCCAAACTCTTTCAGTTTAATAGAATATAATTTTTCAGATGATACTTATGGGGATGGAGACGGCATTTTGGAGGGGGAAGAAGAAATTGAACTTACTTTTACTTTCGAGAATACTAAACCGGTGTCTGTGGTAAATACCTTCGCCAATCTTTATTGTGAAGATATATCACTTATTGTTAATAATGGCAGTGTTGATTTTGGCGAGTTAGCTCCCGAAGAGGTTGCTGACAATGCTTCTTCACCATTGAGATTTACCATTCCAGCTGATTATAAACCCCGCATCGATAGTTTTTATATCGAGATATCCTATTCTTTTATTGAAAGCGAAAGAACCGATACTTTTGTAATTTTACAGGGTATGGGCTTCCCTGATATTTTATTGGTAGATGATTTTGCAGGTGGGGAGATATCCGAATATTATAAAAGAGAATTGGATAATTTATTAATCCCATACATTTTGAGGGATGTTCAGTCAGAAGGAATACCTCAATTGAGTATATTAAATGAATATGAAGTTGTTGTATGGTTTACCGGAAACGATGGCGCGGATTCTTTTAATAGTGAGAAAATTTCGAGTCTGCGAGGATATATGGATGGAGGAGGTAATCTGTTTTTGACAGGACAGGGCATCACGGCCAATATTAATTTATTGGATGTCGGTTTCTTAAATGATTACCTAAAATGTGAGCATATATCGCCCTTGTATATTGCCATGCTAAATAACGCACCGACGTCTCAAGTTTTTACCGAGGGTGATACTCTTATAATTTCCATGGGAGATGGAGCGCCAGGTCAAACAAATACGGATCATATTTCCGCATTAAACGGGGGAGTAGAAGAATTCAACTATATAACCACTTCGAATTGCGCGGCAATTTCATTTAACGGGGTTTATAAACTGGTGTTGTTCGGTTTTGGATTTGAGGCTATCAGCAGCAGTGATAGCAGGTATTTAACGCGCAAAAATACTCTAATGAATATCTTGAGTTTTTTTGAATTTGAATATCCCAATAGCACTCCCACCGCGTCTAATTTGATTATTGAGCCGGGCGATCCAACTCATATGATAGACCATGCGCCAGAAATATCATGGATGTACGTGGATGATGAAATGTCCCCTCAGGCATATTATCAAGTACAAACAGGAGATGACGACGATTGGCTGGTGTGTGAGATGTGGGATAGCGGTCCCGTATCCGGCTCAGAAATTAGTGTCTCATATTCGGGCATAGAGTTAATCGATGGGGAAGATTATTATATACGTGTTCGATTGTCTGATGGCACATTATGGTCCGATTGGATCTATGGAACCTTTCACATGAACTCGGTGCCAATCCCGATTAATCTCACCCCGAATAACTCAGAAGAATTTGACGTTAATCCTCCCATATTATCACATGCGACTATGACAGATATTGAGGGTGATGCTTTGTTCTATGATTATCAATTATATGACGACATCGCAATGACGGAGCTAGTAGACGAAGCCTCCGGCTTAGATGGTGGACCGGGCGATAATACAACCTGGTCAGCCGGACCAGTCTTGATCGAATATGAAGATTATTATTGGCGAGTTAGATGTCGAGATATTTATGAAACCGGGGTATGGAGCGAATTGGCTTCATTTATTTTAATACCTGCTTATAAATGCGGCGACGCCAATAGCGACGAGGAAGCAAATGTTGGCGATGCGGTATTTATTATCAATCATGTTTTCAAGGGCGGCCCTGCTCCGGATCCATTAGACGCGGGAGATGCCAATTGTGATGGACAATGTAATGTTGGTGATGCTGTGTACTTGATTAATCATGTTTTTAAGGGCGGTCCGGCGCCATGCCAATTGTGTGAGTAGAAATTAATTAAATCCCATATTTCCGGCTTTCGGTATTGTGAGACGTAAGGCTCACAACAAAATGTGATCAAATAGCATATAGTTCGGTCGTAAATGACTAAGTTTTCTTTTGGTTTATTTAAAATTCCTACATTTTTCTCTTAACATCCACTGTTAGCCCACTGCAACTTGTGGCGGTGGGTTGCCGGGTTTCGATATAGATATGTTTTAGTCACAAATGTCGGCTTCAGCGCTTCGGATGATTGAATTGTCTGTGATTGTAGCTGTTGCGGCTGGGTATATATAAATCAGGGCCTTCTTTGCGGCGCATTCGAACGGTGTAATCCTGACACGATTGACATCTGCGGATTAAATGAGCGTCATTTTTCTTGACCCATCTTTTCTTAACGTGACGAGGGCCATGTACCGGCCGCTTGATAATTTCATAACCCTGAGTCGGATCATTATTATCAATATATTTGGCGCCGACCTCAACCTCATTGGAGTCCTTGTGGTACAGTGTCGCTCCCGGACATTCAATTAGTACCATATCCGAATTTTGGGCAAAATCGTTGATAGCCGAAGTCAGCGAATTATAATATTCACCGCGGTTATCATTACATTGGGGGCAAATCGGTAAACCACCAATAACCTCCAATGGATTTCCGCAGTGATCGCAGAGTCGCTTTACATTACCCATGATATGACTCAGTTGATGCTCATGTCGGCGTTGCCGGCGTCACGAGCATAAACTATTTTCCCCCCAAAAGAAGTTGTTAGCTTATCAATAAGCTTCTTTTCCTGCCGGGTAGTAGTACCCTGGGAGTTGTAAAGAATTGCTCGCCCGCCGCAATGAACTATCGCCAGCAGGGAGGCGACTCCGGGGTAAAACAAATCACCGTTCCTAAAAATCTCAAATTTTGATAGATCAAATGCTACCGTCATGATAACTATTGATTGCAACTGTCATGCCTTTTTATGGTATAATGGCTAATTGTATAACCGTTAACAGGTTAGCTTGATTCCTACGGTATTTTAAATCTGGCAGGCGTGCTGAAGTTGTCGGATTGCCCCCACAAGGATGGACTCAAGCACATATATTGCGGATCGAAGAATTTGCTTGTCCAAAAAGGGCTTGCCCGCGCCTGCCGTATCTTCTATATTTTCAAATTGTATTTAAACTTACGGGGAACCACCAGTTGCCCTGTTAGTAAAATATCGACGGAAGCAAATAATCATTAGGAGTAATGAATGAAGCGCAAAATCGCTAATGAACTGATTTTCATACTTATCCTGGCCTTGACAATATCTCTCTCTGGATGCGGAAAAAATGAAAGTGAAATAGTCGCCCAAGTTGGCGACCGAGTTATAAAAATAAGCCAGATATTGGGACCTATCGAAAGATACGATGTCAAGTATATTTCTGCCGAGGCGGAACTCGAAACCAAAAGAATGATGCTCGATTCACTTATCAGTCGGGAGCTTTTGATTATAGCCGCCTATGAAAACAATATGGAAAACGAAAATGAAGTTGTCCGGGTTCTCGAAGGCGAATCAATCAAATTCCTGCTGGATGCCTTATTCGAAAAAGAGATAATTTCCAAAGCCAGGCCGTCGGAGGCGGAAATTAAGGATTACTATAACCGTCTTAGCGAAGAAATAAAAACATCACATATTGTCGTCGATTCATTGTCTGAAGCCAATGATATTCTGGAAATGTTGAAGCAGGGCGAGGTTTTCGAAGATCTCGCCGTCAAATTTTCCATTGACCCGACCGCCAAGCGAAACCAGGGTGATTTGGGGTGGATCAGTTGGGGTATGATGATTGATGATTTCCAGGAAACGGCTTTTGCTCTGCAGCCGGGAGAAATATCCGCTCCCGTCAAATCTGATTTTGGGTTCCATATTATTAAGTTAATCGATCGCAAACCTATCGAGCGCAGACCTTCATATGAGGAACAGAAGAATCAAATTCGTAACATGATTATAGAGCGCCGACGACGAGTACTGATGCGGGATTATGTGGCCGAAATGCAAAAGAAATACCCGGTTACGGTTGAGAAACCGACCTGCCAGTTTGTTTTAAATAAACTGGCCTATTTGTATCCCGATACAATCGGAACCCGCCCTCGCTGGAGAGACATTATCGATCCCAAGCAACTTGATCGGGATGAACAGGCTCTGGTTATCGGAAATTATGAAGGCGGCCAGTTAACCTTGGGTGAATATATTAAGCGGGCCGAGAAGATGCCCGAAAAGAATCGACCCGATTTTGATGACTACGATTCACTGGCAACCGTTATCTTCCAGATGGCCCTCTGGGATATACTTGGGGTTGAGGCTCGTAAAATGGGACTTGAAGAAGATGAGGATTATATTCGCAAGGTTACTCGCCTGCGAGAATTTGCTATGGCGGATTTGATGCTCAACGATTCAATTCCCAGCAAAGTTGAGCTGACCGAAGAGGACCTCGTTGAATATTATAACACGCATCCGGAAGATTTCACTTCCCTGTGTAGATACCATCTTCTGGAACTCCAGGTTGCCTCACAAGAAGAAGCGTTTAAAGACAAATCCACTATTTCTTCAGAGGAAGAATTTAAAAGACGAGCCGGTCGAAAAACATTACGCCCCGGTAAAAAAAGTATCGGGGGGGATCTGGGAATTATCGTTCGCGATCAATACCCGGAATTATTCGATGCCGCCGAAAAGGTATCGGTCGGTCGAATCACCGATCCGGTAAAAATGGGATCAAAATGGTCAATCGCCCTGGTCAAACAAAAATTCGAACCGGAATTGATAGATTTCGAATCAGTGCGTCTGGTAATTATCGATAAACTTACCAAGGAAAAAGGCGACGCCATTTACAGGGAATGGGTCGAGGAAATGAAAAAGCGGGTCGAAGTGATAATTTATGATGACGTATTAACCGGCACAATCGATGAAAGTATTTACGAAAACGTTGCCGATACCTCCCAGGCAGGATAGCCGCTTATGAAGAAGAAAATTCTATCAAAAACGGCTCTGATTTTATTCGGAGCCGTCCTTTTATGCAGCCCAATTAGGGGAGAAACTATTGAGGGCATCGTTGCGGTAGTTGGAGATCGAGCCATCTTATTATCTGAAGTCGCCAACCAGGTCCAAATGATCATGATGCAAATGGAGCCCGGAGTTGATGTGGATATTGATGAGTTAGCCACGGACGTTTTGAATCAAATCATAAACGACGAATTGATTCTCTCCGCGGCGCGAGAAGATACTAGTGTTACCGCGACTCCCGATGAAATAAAATATGAACTGGACGAGCATATTGCCTCGATCGTTGCCCGATTTCCTTCCGAGGGAGCGTTTTTGCAGCAATTATCCCAGGAAGGCCTGACCAAAAGAGCTCTCGAAAAACAGCTGCGGCCTGAAATCCGAGATCAGATTCTCAAACAGAAAATCATCGCCAATAAACTGGCCAACGTATCCATGGCTCGTAATGAAGTTGAAAATTTTTATAATGAAAACATCGATTCATTACCCGAAATTCCCGCTAAAATCCGACTAGCCCACATCCTCATCAAATTCAAAGTCTCTCCCAAAACTGATGACTCATTGAAAGCCGCCGCCGAAGCCGCCCGTGAAATTGCCCTGAAAGGACTCGAATTTGCCGAAGTTGCCGATAGTTTCGCAATCATCTCGCCGGGAGCTGTCGGGGGGCGGATAGGGTTCGTTAGAAGAACGGAAGTTGTCGAGGAATTCGGCCGGGCCGCTTTTGCCCTGCAACCGGGAAGTATCTCCGGACCGGTGCGAACCGAATACGGCTGGCATGTTATTAAAAATCATGCTCGAAGAGCCGACAGCGTTGACGTCAGTCATATTCTTTTCCCGACTATACCATCGGCCGCCGATTCTCTCTGGACAAGACTTGTCGTCGATTCGCTCCTAAATGAACTGCGTAACGGAGGTAATTTCAAAGAGTTGGCCAAACTCCACTCCGATGATGATGAGTCCCGGGCAACCGGAGGAGAACTTGAGGAGATGACAGTTGATCAACTGCGTCCGGAGTTTGTTGCGCCTTTGGAAGCGGTTGATGTGGAAGGTGTCACGCCGCCGGTAATTTCTCAGCTGGGCTTTCACATTCTCAAACTTCTGGAAAGAACGCCCGGCCGACCGCTGGATATTGATGAAGATTATGACATCGTCCGCAATTTCGCTCAACAGCAAAAAACGGCGACTTTGGTCGAAGAATGGGTCAATGATTTGAAAAAATCAATATATTTCGATATTCGGGAATTTACTCTGAAATAATGAGAATTGACAATTACATATCGGATCTCGGAATCATCAAGCGGCGGACAATCGCCAAAGAAATGGCTGACGCCGGTCATATCAAATTAAACGGCCGAAGAGCCAAACCGGGGCATAAAGTAAAACCGGGTGATATTATTGAAATAACCGGAAAGAGAAATCTAAAAATGAATATTCTAAAAGTTCCCGAAGGGAAATCGGTTCCCAAAGAAAGACGTCAGGAATATTTCGAAATTATCGAGGAAAGCCAACCAAAATTCGATCTCTGATTTTTCCAATAAATAAAAACCCCGCAAAGTTCGTTTGCGGGGTTCATCACATAGAAGTGCAGGTGATAGGGTTATTTTCCCAACAGCGTGCTAATGTTTTTCCTGCATATTATGAGCCATCATTTTTTCCATTTCATGTCGGGTCTTCTCGCTCCAGGACTGAAGACGCGAAATCGATTCGGAATTGTCGGAAGTCAACAACCAGATACTGCCGTGCCGAGTATTGACTTTTTCAGAGTTGACTCCCTTCTCGAAGATGGAGCCGAGATCGGAACACATTCTGCAAGAGTTAACCTTTTGACCGCTTTCGAGCTTTTTGGCGACCATGTCCATATCCATCTGAGCCTTGCGATACGCTTTCAAATGAGAAGGCTTAACCGTACTGACGGTCATAATGCCGTTATTGATCGAATGTTGCTCCCAGGTCATATTTTCCTTGAGACCGTCATACTTGTTGATCGATTTACACATATCGCAATTGTCCATGTCAAACCATGGCTTTTCACCGGCAATTACTACCGAAAAAGAGAGACCGAAGATCACGGCCATGCTTAAAAATATTTTAGAAAAAGTCTTCATTAAGTCCTCCTGGCGACAATTTGATTAATTTTCGGCGAGCCTTCAATATGGATAATTATAATCCATGTTGTTGGCCCGCCTTTATTCATTGTACGGATTATCTCTATTTACAATTGGCCTTATTTTTAATTTTCGATAGATATTGTGTGTTTTGCTCACTTGGATATAAGTCCGGCAACGGATTACCCAAAGCGAGTTAAATTGTTTATTCTTTTGCGGTTATGAAACACTTTCAGGATTCTCACCCTTTCTCTGATTAAACAATATACATTTGAGTCTCGAAATTACTCTCAATATCGGTCTCTCCTAAAGTTGTGCTGAGGTTAGTCGAAATTTTCTAATAATGGGAAAATAACCTTTTATGCTTGAGGTACAGTCATGTCCGACCGTTCACGATTTTTATCCGTTCTAATTTTGACGGCCTTTATTTGTATCCTGACAATCCCGGCTATGGCCGCCGATAAGCCGATAAGCGCTCCGTTGCCGGAACAGTATTCGGGTCAGATGCCCGAGGGGCGCGGTTTTATTGCGCCGAGGCTGAATATGTCTCATATCGTCAGCGAGAAACCGACGCTGAAATTCGCCACCGTTGATGTTGATACGATTGATCAGTTCGATTGGCGCACAACCGGTAAAGTCACGCCGGTTAAAAATCAGAGCTTCTGCGGAGCCTGTTATTCATTCGCTTCCCTGGGCTGTTTTGAATCCAAAGTTCTGATCGATTCCAATGTTGTCTATGATTTTTCGGAGAATCATTCTAAGGAGTGCAACTATTTTGGTACCAGTTGCGGTGGAGGTAATTTCGATTACCTGGCCAGTCTCTATTCCATCGAAGGCACCGTATTGGAATCGTGCGATCCTTATGTAGCGTCCGATGTCGCCTGCAACAGCACCTGTGATATCCAGAAAGTTCTTCTGGATTGGCGGATCATCTCAACTACCAACATCCCAACGCCGTCGGCTTTGAAAAGTTACATCTATAATTATGGCCCGGTTTACACGGCGCTTTATACCGGCGACACCGATGACATCGCCTGGCAAAGCGAGTTTAACATTTATGACGGCTCTTATACTTTGTATTATAACAATTTGTCCTATTCTCCCAATCATGCCGTATTGCTCGTGGGCTGGGACGATAGTCTTTCACACGCGGGAGGCACCGGCGGCTGGATCGTCAAAAACAGCTGGGGTACGTCGTGGGGCGGTACCTGCGGTTTTGGCGGTGAATCGGGATATTTTACGATCGCCTACGGCTCAGCCAATTTCGGGCAATGGTCTTCTTATGTTCATGAGTGGCAGAATTACGAAGCTACCGAAACCCTTCTCTATTACGATGAAGCCGGCGCGACCCAGTACTGGGGCTATTCCAACGTCACCGGATACGGTCTGGCGGGATATACACCTTCATCCGACGGATATTTGACCCGCGTCGAATTCTGGACCAATGACGCCTGCACCGACGTGGACGTTTATGTTTATGATGATTTCACAACCGGAACGTCCAATCTCCTCGCTTCTCAGCTTGATAATTCTTATAACGAGCCCGGGTATCATTCGGTGCTGCTCGATTCGCCTCCGGCGCTGACATCAGGTGATGATATTTATATTGTTGTGAAATTAACAAACGTCTCTTATGGCTTTCCGATTGTGGGCGACCATATGAGCCCCAACGAAAGTTCGAAAACTTATATCAGCTCCAGCGGTCTGGCCGGAAGCTGGTATGAGATGGGAATAAATGAAGGGTGTGATATTGCGATTCGCGGACGCACGAGCCCAAATCTTTCGGTTGATGTCAATGATGACATTTCTCCCGGACCGGTAATGTATTCGCTGAAACAAAACTATCCCAATCCGTTCAATCCGAGCACGGTTTTTGACTACACCGTTGAAACTCGCAGTCATGTTACGATCTCAATTTTTAATATCCTGGGCCAGCCGGTTAAGACACTGGTGGATGAAGTCAAATCGGCCGGAACTCACAGTATCTCATGGGATGGCACGAACGAGGACGGCAAACCGATGTCAACGGGCATATATTTCTATCGCATCACCTCCGGTGATTATACCGAAACGCGCAAGATGATTCTGTTGAAATAATTGAATCGCAAATCACACCAATTAAACCCCCGGATGCACTTCCGGGGGTTTTTTTTGAACTGCTTTTTTTAATTGTGTGGATTTTGATCTGTCTCGGAGAGTTTTTTCTTAAATTGTCGAGAATCGATATTTTCGATGATTATTTGCCAACAGGAAGCGCTTTTTCAACCAATAAATGATACAATAAGAAAGATGGCGAGCCATCTTCTCGATGTTCATCGCAATCGCCGTCATCAAACATTGCTCGGTGACATTCTTCAACTCGCGATACCGAGCATACCGCAGACCATGCAACTCTTTGGCATCGGCAAAACAACGTTCTACTGTCTCCCGACGCTTCTGACGAAGATATTTACCCAATGGTGTTTTCCGTATCTGTTCCCGATATCTCTGCCAGACATGACCGGTGATAACTCGAACATGATTCCGTGACTCGGTGCATTCCGACAACATATGACATTTACAGCATAGCCTGGGATCGGAAACATACTCATACGAGCCGGCTCTGAGACGATTCCTGCCGTTGAAACAGTACACTCCTTAATTTATCTGAATTATAATATTGACTGTTTCTAATAATGAAGGAAAAACAACATCGATCAACTAAAAAAGGGTGTCGACTAACTTTGTCAACAGTCAGAGGCCTCGAAAACGAGGCCTCTTGAGCATTCAAATATACACAATTATTTATTTTCTGCCACAGGGTCCCGGACCTGACTTAAAAACATGCCTGATCAAATAAACCGCATCACCGACATCGCAGTCTGAATCGCAATTGGCGTCGGCCGAAATTATTGACGCCGGTTCCGGGCCGTTCCGAAAAACATAATTGACAATAAACACCGGATCGCCAACATCGAGATTACCGTCACCGTTGGCATCGCCCGCGACTTCTCCTCCAAATGTAATCGCACCGTTGTAGAATGCAATGAGTTGCGGATCATATCCGTCGTCAACAAATCCAATCAGATTTCCGTCAAGATCTGAAAATCCGGTCCATTGAGGAAAAGCATTGATTAAGACACCTACGGTAGTATTCTCAATCAAGTCGGGAATCTCGGCAGAAGTGTGTAAAATCAATCTCAACAATAATCCATTTTCCTGAGGAAAAATGCTGTTTGCAAATGGTGGTGTCGCATTGGCAAGAGCCACTATCTGGATATTATAACCTGCATGATCCGAAGTATGATAGCTGACAAATTCCCAGTTATCAATAAGGCTCCCGGTAATATCAATTGCCGTTGTATCGTCGGGTGACTTGCCAAATTTTACCAGGTCGGGATTATCCAATTGAATCAACATATTGAATCCCGGAATTGTATCGCGGAAATTTGTCATATATACATCAAGATGTATTTCTTTTTCCCCGGGCCGGGCGAAGACGCTATCGATTGAAACAACCAAACGCAGATTGTCGCCTGCCCCGATCTTAACACCCCCATTTTGGAAATCAATAAATCTCTCCGGAGAGTTTTCTCCCAACTCAAAGCAGACATCCGAAGCCCCGTCATAACTGGGAAAGCCCGTTTCGGGATTGGAAATATCCTGACCGTGAATATTATAAACATGGCGCGATAACGCCAATTTTTCGCCGACCGGACCGTAAGCGATGGCATTATCGCCGCATTCCATCCAGATAAATGAAACCGGAATAATAAGTCCGTTGTATGTCGGATCGGCGGTTATCTCACCTTCAAGCGAGAAAATCACCGTTTCATCCGGAATTTCTGTCCTCAAGGCATGGTGCGAGCCATTATTAGTTTCAGCCATGCCAATAACCCGTAATAAACTCGCCGTACAAATGGTATCGGGCAAATCGCAAGTCTCAAATCGATATGTGAAATATTCCCATTCATATTCACCGGGGATATCAAATGGAATTGCAGGAGTGACATGGGTGATATTCAAAATATTCGCGTCATAACCAATTAGAAAATCGAATCCGCCGATACCTTCCGAACCGGCTGTTTTCGAAACCGGCAATGAAAAGGCTTCGCCACCCGCCGCGACGTTAATCATACCGATTTTGATCATATACGGTAAGGTTAAATCATTACCGCTACTATCAATCTGAATATTAAATATATGATCGTTATAGTCAGCCGCTGATACACTAATTAACTGACCGTTGCCGGTATAGGAGAGGAAGGGCCCGTCAATTACAAAATGTGGCTTATGGGAAGTAACTTCCGGCAGGATTAAGATTCGAGTATGATTTTCCGAATATCCGTAAGCCCATATTATGCCGGGAACATTTATACTCACGCTTGGAACGATTTCGCCTTCAAACACAAGATGAACCGCAGCCAGTTCACCGGTATAATCCATTGATATTATTTTTGCGTCAATATCCTGAAACGCCGCCACAGTTATCGTTTCATGGTCAAATTCATCGACCAACGGAATCGCATCACCGATTATGATGCGATAGAGATAAATTAAATCTTCGAGCTGTAAATAGGTACCATCGGCATTAACGTCTGAATGATATTGACTGCATTCACCCATGTCCCCAAACGCCATCGAACCGAATAGAAAATAATTCGAAAGAACCACAAAATCAGCTATTTCATATTCCAAGCCATTGCAGTTGATATCGCCTCTTAAATTTACCATGGTATCGCAGGAAACTTCTACCCCGCCATTATATAAATCTAACATGCGAACGATTGACTCATTCGTCAGGCAATTATCAGAAACGCCATAAATGCCCGGAATCCCGTATCCATAATCACTAATTTCAGAATATTCGTTCCCGTCCCAATCATAAACGAAGCGTGATACTCCCAATGCCCCCGCCATGTCATTAATCGCCAGAGCATTATCCCCGCATTCTTTCCAGTAAAATTTAATCGGATTCCATGAGCAGTTCGATTCGGGATCGGCTCCAAAAACAAAATTGAGAGTAAATAAAACCGTGCCGTCCGGGATCAGATTTTCCAGGGAATGATGATCGCCGTCATTAATATCGGCAACCCCGACCGCTCTAACCAAGCCGGTCGATTCACCCTCGCTTCCGGAACGGGAATTAAAGTACTCCCATTCAAAAGACCCGGGGATATAAAATAATTCACCCGGCGTTACATCAATTAAAAATAAAGCCGTCGTATCGTAAAGCATTAGGAAATCGAAACCGAATAGTAAATCGTCTCCGGAAGTCTTAACAACCGGGACGGATACAACCGAGTCGGTGGTGACGTTTTCAAATTTCCCAATAGTTACCGTTGTCGCGGCAAAGGCAGTCCGTAAACAAACAACCGATGCCATAAATATTACGAGAAAAGCGATAAGAAACGGCTTGCGCAAGCTGTTGCTCCCAAACATAATTCCTCCTTTACTACTAATGATGGTGGTTTCAAGCATTTCCTTATCTTACGATTTACATAAACCTCCCTTAATAGCCGCATAAATCTAATGCACAATAAGTCTATATACCGGGCGAGAAAAAATACAGAGATGATACAAAATATATTCACGCCCCATCGCAATTCCCACAAACCACAAAATGATCCAGTTTGCTTTACAATCTCTAATATGTATATAACACGGCGTGAACAGTTGTACACTGACATAATAACCTCTTAACACAATTATGTCAACGATTTTTTTTATATTTAAATAATCAATGCGGAATCTGTATCTCTGCGGAGAGTTACTCAAAAGTCGACTTTTTAATCCAATCCGCGATTGACTGAAATGAAAAAATGACGTATTTTGAGCGATTAAAGTTACTCTAAATTCTATCGCACATCACGAAAAGGGAGTGACAACCATCAAGAATTCTGACAAACCCGGCTCAAATAATTTCCAGCCATATATTGGAAAAGAAGAATCAATCGCCGAATTCACGGTTAAATCGGTAATTGCCGGTATAATTTTCGGGATTCTGTTCGGCGCCGCCAATGCCTATTTGGGATTACTCGTCGGCATTACGGTTTCGACTTCGATACCGGTTGCGGTCATGACCGTTGGCGTGTTTCGATTGACTAAAAGACTACTCGGAAGTACAACTATTCTTGAGGGAAACACTTCTCAAACCATCGGTTCCGCCAGCTCATCGCTCGCTTCTGGTGTCATCTTTACTTTACCGGCTTTATTCCTATGGGGAATGAATCCTTCAATTTTTCAAATGGCGGGCTTGGCCGTTCTCGGTGGTCTTCTTGGTATTCTCTTTATGATCCCATTGCGACGATTACTTATCAAAGATGAGCACGGCAAATTGCCGTATCCGGAAGGAACCGCCTGCGCCAAGGTTCTTATGGCCAGCGACAAGGGAGGAGCCGGAGCCGGAAATATCTTCCTTGGTTTAATAATCGGCTTCTTTTACAAATGCTGCTACGCCATCCTTCATCTCTGGCCCAAAAGCGTTTCTGTACAACTGCCGTTCATTAATAAAGCTCAAATAGGAATCAAGACTTATCCCGTACTCCTGGGAGTTGGATATATCCTAGGATATCGCATCTCCGCTATCATGGTTGCCGGCAGCCTGGTATCATGGATGGTCTTGATACCGCTGATAGCATATTTTGGCGAAAACTTATCGCTCCCGTTATTTCCTGAAACTACTAAAATTTTGAGCGACATGTCTCCTGATGAAATTTGGAATAGATATATCCGATATGTTGGAGCCGGAGCCGTCGCCTTTGGCGGAATTACAACGATTATCCGGTCCATCCCAACAATGATTAAATCTTTCAAAATCGGATTTCGGGAAATTGGTACTCGATTTAGAAATAACACTTCAACGGAAACAAATGAAAACGAAACCAGGAGTCGCACCGATATTGATATTCCTCTTTTATATGTGATTATCGGAATTGTTGTAATCACAGGAGTACTGGCAATCATTCCTGGCATATTGAGCGGTTCGCCATCATTGACGATGAGATTGATAGCAGCCCCCGCTATTGCCATCTTTGCCTTTTTCTTCGTAACGGTCAGTTCGCGTATTGTGGGATTGGTGGGAGTCACATCCAACCCGACTTCGGGGATGACAATCGTAACCCTAATCGGCATTAGCCTTGTCTTTGTCGCCATTGGCTGGACTGATGCTCTCGGGATGGCCACCGTCCTGACAATTGGAACGGTCGTATGTGTCGCGGCATCAATTGCCGGTGACACATCGCAGGATCTAAAAACCGGATTTCTTGTAGGAGCGACTCCATATAAACAACAAATCGGAGAGTTAATCGGAGCTACCACCAGCGCTTTGGCGGTATGCGCTTCGGTTGTGATTCTGCATAATATTTATCAATTTGGCTCTCCCGATTTACCCGCTCCCCAAGCGACATTGATAAAAACAATTGTCGAAGGATTAATGCAGTCAGGTATTCCCTGGGGGCTTTTTATGGCGGGATTTTTCCTCGGAGCGGTAGTGGAACTATGCTCCCTGCCGTCGCTGCCGTTCGCGGTCGGGCTATATCTTCCCGTTTCGACTATGACTCCAATTTTCCTCGGCGGATGTATCAGGCAATATGTTGAAACGCGTTTTAAAAACGACGAAACGGAATTGAAAAACCGGAGAGAAAAAGGTATTCTTTTCGGATCGGGACTTATCGGAGGCGAAGGACTTCTCGGCGTTGGGTTGGCCCTCTATGCGTTCTATTTTGAAAAGCCGACCGGAATCGGCTTAGTCTGGCCGGAACCAATGGGCGAAATCGTCTCTCTGGCTCTTTTTGCCGCACTGGGATATTTATTGTATCGACGAACAAAATAGAACCTCTAAAAATTAATACTTTGATGTATTGAAATAGCCGTTTCCGTTTATTATCCTAACACACTAAATACACGGTAAACAATTTGGATTTATTTGAAAGGCGAAAATTGAATGCAAAAGAGAGAACACTTAAAATTTATACTGGAAAGGTGCAAAGGCGGCATTGACGCACTTTTAAAGAACATTACCGAAGAGGATTCTTTGTTTCGTTTGGACGGCTACCCCAATCATATACGCTGGGAAGTCGGACATATGGCCAGGGGACTATCTCAAATATTGAACTGCTTGACTGATGAAACGGATTTCCCCAAAAATTGGACCGAACTTTTCTCAAGAGGAGCCGTTCTTGCATCTGATTCGTCGGTCTATCCGTCATTGGAAGAGATAAAGCTCAAAATGGATTACCTGTATGATAAAATCTTCAGCGTCCTTGATAAAATTGAGGATGAAAAACTTGAAGAGGAAATTCAAATCTTTACCGAATGGAAGAACAGTCGCATACATGGAGCCCTATTTTTGTGCATGCATGATTTTCACCACGGTGGACAAATCATGGTATTAAGACGGGTAATTGGGAAAGAAAGAGTCTTTGGATAAAATAATGACCGAAACCATTATCTGAATAAACGTTAAATATTGTAATCAATTCGAAATGGTAAATTACTCCACTTCTTTCTGAGCTCTTCTGAAATTTCTACTTTCTCCCGATTAGTTCCGTCTTTTGATTTAGATTTTGGCTGTCCAATTGTACACCGATCAGGGGAAATGTCTTCAATTGTATTAAGCAATTTCTCGAGCACATATGCAGAAGTATTTATTCCTTTTATTAAGACAACATCTATCCATAATATGCCACGAAATTCCTTTCTGAATTGCTTTATGCTGTCAATTAACTCGTCAAATCGGAAATCCCGATGAGGTCTGCAAATTTTCAAAAGGATATCCTCATCAGCTGAATTTAAATTTATGATCACCTGATCAATTACTGAAATTTCCTGCCTAACCTCGCTCCTTTTGAGAAGAGAGCCATTTGAATACACTATTAGCTTTAGTCCCGGTATATTCGATTTTATGAGTCTGGCGAGACGCCCTAATCCAAGATATAACATCGGTTCGCCACTGCCGGTCAGCAAAGCGAATTCGGGCTGGCTGTTTTCATCAATCCAATCCCGTATTTCACCATATACTTCTTCGACGGGATAAAATTCCTGTCTAAGCAGCGTTTTATCGGTCGTGCGGCCGACACCGCAATAAATGCAATCAAAAGAGCATATCTTTTTAGGATTGAAATCGACAGAGAGGACGCTGCCAAGATTGTCGCTTTTACTTAATCCCTTGACATAATTATACGGCTTTTTGCTATTCATAAACGATTTTCCCTTTGCCTGCAAAAGTTACATAGCATCAAATGTCCGGCATTATGATGAACCTGCTTCTCACATAGGTGACGAGAAAATACGATAAATCGTTCAAACCTTTTAAATCATGATTATGAATAAATGTAAAACAAAAATATGAAGATTGTAAGATGCCATCGCTCAAAGAATCGGTATGTCGCGGTGTAATAATTTCGATTTGGGCATATCAAGTTATTAGTACTTAGTTCTGCCACTTGGTATTAGAAACGTCCCCTGTGGTACGTTTAGCCTCCTCAGGTACACTGAATATCAAAATCCAAATCGACCTACTTTTCAACCTGTTATCTCGCACTAAATTATGCATAACAAAAATCCAACTTATCCCGGCATAGAAATTGAATGCTGTTACTGAGTTGTGGTGTGAAGGATTCAGCGAAGTAACAATTTTATAGATTATCGTGAAGGGGGTTTATGACTATGAAAAAATTCCTGCTTCTATTTTGTTTGCTGCCCTGTCTGGGCTACGGGCAGTATTGGGGTGAACGAGTTACTGAAAAAAGTTTTGAGCAATCCAGCCTCTATTTCAAAAGTTATTTTCTCAATCCATACGGTCTGCACCGTTTCGGTGATGCCGCCGTAGGGCTAATAGACGACTCATTTCTCAGATTACATCTCAATCCCGCGAATCTACCGGAAATAGACGGTAAAGATTATTTGATATACCTCGATTTTCGAGGCGATCGTACTGAAGAAGAAGTCATTGGTAATTACTATGCCATGCCTGTCTACGACATGTATTATTATCCCGACCGAAGATGGTATAACATAACTCGGGACGAGCCGCAACCGACCCTGTCTTTTGGAATTCTATCGTATCCGATGGGCCGTAAAAGAAACGGTCCATTCCTGGGGGGAACATATCAGATGATATATAAGCAGGAAAAATATTACACTGTCCCAACCTGGAATTATATTTATCGTTTTGGATATGACGCCTTCGGTGAGAATACTCTTGTAGATGCTCCTATAATCCCGGTTGAGGATCGCTATTTCGGAAAAGATGAACTGCTGACTCAGGCGCATTTGTTTTCTCTATTTACCGGTTTCGCGCCATCCGAAAAGTTGACATTTGGCCTATCTCTGAATCGAACAATTCACAGCCGCGATGGCGGATATATCAATTCCCGCAATGATGAATACGGCGTATCTTACGATTATGAATGGCATCGATACGAAGAAGAATCACGCAATCAGGATTATGATCACATTGATATCAGCGGCGGGATCATATATCAATTTTCCAAAGAATTAACAGGCGGCGCCAAGATAGGGTATTTGTCCGGCTCCGCCGACCAGAGTTATCTGACCCTGGATTCATCGGAGTATTCATGGAATAACCCCGATGTGTCGACTCGTTGGGGATACAACATCAGCTCGTCGCGAACCGATAAAGCCTGGAACCGAGACGGAGACACCTGGTACGGTCGAATATCTCTGGAACGAAAAATAGATACGGATAAGAAAATCTCAGCCTATTATCGTTATGGCCGTTCCAATATAGATATAACAAATTCTTTGACAGTGCGTGACACATCATATTATGCTTCGCAATATTCATATGATATGATGACTTATAATCATGAAGGATTTTCCTGGACACACGATGACAGGGCCGGATACGGTTCCCGCAAGGAATATTCTCATCAGGCCATGATAAGCAATCAATGGAGACTCAAGAATAATCATACTGTTTATGCCGGTTCGTATTTCGCCCGTAACAAAACCGTTCAGCATAGTAATGAACCGGTTATAGCAGAACGATGGTCCGAATCTCAATATGAAGTAAACGGTAATCCATCATATTCATACCAGCGCGGTATGTTTGAGGATAAATTCCTGGTGTGGGAATATGAGTCAACCTATTGGACGTTACAAATTCCGGTCATGCTGAAAATTAAGACCGCGGATTTTTTACATATTACTTTTGGAGTTAATCGCATTCTGGAAGGCTGGAAAACCTCGGATATTACGACGGCCTACTTTACCCTCCGCGAAGAAAACGATAATGGAGCAATTGATTCGGAATCGTATTTCGGAGAAAGATATACCCTGCCCGAAGAAAACATTACCGAAGATGAAACAGCGATAATAACTAATTTTGACATATCAGTCTCGGATCAATTCAATATTCGCCTGCTTATAAATCCCGAAATTGAAGACGATTTTCGTATCGCTGAATGGTGGTTGAGTTTTCAGTTCAAACCGTAATTTTCAGATTAGAAAGTGATTTTTATAAAAAGCCCCGGTTGTACGGGGCTTTTTTTTTATTATTTGTAGCTGATGCGAATTTTCATCGCATGATAATAATGTCGATGCGGCGATTCTTTGATCGTCCTTCTTCGGTCTGGTTCGACGCGATGGGTCGATCACTTCCATATCCCATAAACATGATTTTATCCGCCGAGATTAACAAACTCTGCCTTAAATATTGCATAACCGCAAACGCGCGTTTCTCGGAAAGCTGCATATTGGACAACGGATCGCCGGAAGCGTCGGTATGCCCTTCGACCACCAACTCAGCCTCGGGAAACATCTTAATTATCTCTTTTACTTTTTCCAATAAGGGAATATGCTCATCTTTGATTTTACTCTTGCCAATATCAAATGACAAGCCCCCGAGACGCAGTACAACATCGTTTGAGGAATTAAATAAAACCTCGCCTTCCGAAGGATTTAGCAAGGTTTTGGCTTTTTTGAATTTTTCTTCCTGTTTAACTCGAACGGCCAAAGCCGCCTCGACTTGCTCATGACTTGATTCAAGTTCCGTCAATTTTTGCTGGGCCGAAACCAGTTCATCTGAGATACCGGCTTTATCCTCGAGCAAATTATCAATCGCTTCATTGACCGCTTGCGCCATGGGTACCGGATCGGATTGGTCGGATGATACTCCCAGTTTCGTTAGAGCCGAGCTTAATTGATCGTTGATACCGGAAGTGAGGTTTTCGCTGTTTTCTGAAAGAGACGAATTTCTATTTTCGAGCTCCGTAATCTTTCTGATCATCAATTCCGCCGCGGCCGAAGGCCCTTCGTCAAAGGGAAGAAAATCCATTCCCAATGACTGTCCCACCCGATTCATTTGAATTTCATAAAGCAACATCAGTTTTTCCCAGGCCTGGTCATTCCGATTCAATGACCGAACGGATAATGCGATATCCGAAGCGTGGCGAGCTTCATATTCGGCGCGATTCGCCTCCTCAACTGATTCTTTTCGATTATACCTGTCCCCGGAAAGTAAGGCATCAGTCTTTTGCCTTGCTGTTTGGGCTTTGTCCAGAGTTGAAAGGGCGTATTTGCCGGCATCATCCGCAATCGCTTTGGCTATAAGCTTATCGGCTTTCCCCATAATTTCAATCTTTATAGCTTCCAATTCCGCGACATCAAAAAGTGAATTCGATTTTTCAGCCTCCTTCAAAGCACCCTTAACATCGCCCTTTTCAGCCTTTAATGTCGCCTTGAGAAATTGTTGTTCCGCTTTGCTATAAAGACTCAGGACATGAATCGGCGCCTGAGCTTCAATCGCCTTGTTGCGAGGCTCCAGGTATTCCTTCAAAGTCAGCTTTCCGACCTCAGCGGCTTTGATTGCGTTCTCCACGTATTCGGTCGCTTTGGAAGTGTTTTTGTCAACCTCTTTCTGCTTTTTCCTCAAATCGACTGATTTTTTGGCCTTTTCGTATGATTGCTGAGCCTTCTTCCATACTTCGGGAGCGAAGATATTGACTTCATTGACCAATGCGGAATCCATCAATGCCGTCAGCTTTTCATATTGCTCAAGTTCCAGGGAATTTGCCGGACCGGCCAGAACTATGATTCCCAATAAAGTTAAAATAATCGGTTCGAGAATTCTAAATTTGATATTACCGGATATCATGATAAACCTCCAAAAGGTAAACAAGGGATTAGTCCGGTTGAATGTGCAAGAATTCTGTTATCAATATTAATTTCGACAGCGATGGCTATGTCCTTTAGCTTTCACATTACTACAATATGGTATTGAATAATTCAACCAAAAATAAAACCCCGCGTAACACGGGGTTTTGAAAAAGACGATAAATATAGATTTATCAGGGACAGGATTCACAGGGACCGGCCCCGCCCTTAAAGACATAATTGATAATATATACCGCGTCGCCGACATTAGTAGAGCCATCGCAGTTGGCGTCTCCCGCTTCAACCGGATTGGGCGCCGAGCCGCTTTTAAATACATAATTAATCAGATAAACGGCGTCGCCAACATTCGTTGTTCCATCACCATTGGCATCGCCACACGCGAATTGCACGTCAGAAGATGACAGCGTGAACACTTGCTGATTATTTTCCATATTTTCATCCGACGCCAGAACTGAGGTAACTGTAACGGTATATTCGACGCCTAAGTCGGGACCGACCAGCCATAGATTAAAATTCGCGTTAGTTATACCGCTAAAATTGGTAAAAGTTCTTGTATCCGAATAAACCTCAACTTCATTTGCTTCAATTTTACAGGTGACATCAAAAGTCTGACCGTCACTCCTGAAATTATGAATGCTGGCGGAGGGAACGTAGGAGACTTCTGTCTGCACCATACCAGGCATATCTATCGAAGTGACGCCTACATCAGGCAAACCGGTGCCCAAAACGTATAGTGTCCCGCCAAACGTACCAATATAGAGATTTCCCTTATCATCAATTGTGGGTGAACATTCCGTACCGTCGTCAAGCGGAAAAGTCCATTTCACTGAGCCATCGGGATAAAGGGCATATAAAGTAGAATCCCGGGAACCGAAATATATGACGCCGTCACCACCGACCGTTGCCGAACCGTCAATCTTTCCACCGGTTTTGAATTTCCACTTTTGAACTCCCTCGTTGCCCATATCAGTCAATGCATAAAAGCAGCTGTCATAAGAGCCAAAATAAATTGTTCCATCCGGTCCGATAGCCGGAGATGATTCTACTCCGTCACCGGTTTCAAATATCCATTTAAGAGTTCCATCGGAATTGACGGCCCAAAAACTCGTGCTCGTTGGTTGCTCGAAAGGTCCTTGACCCGAGGCTCCATAGGGATCTGAACCGACATAAATCGTACCGTCCTCGGCAATAGCCGGAGAGCAATCGACTAAATGTCCATCAAAAAACGTGCCGGTCGGAAATTCCCAGATAGGTCCCTTGAGAGCATCGCTAAAAGCGCGCAAACGATGATCCTTTGAACCAACAACTATGGAACCATCGTCTCTAATGGCTGGAGATGAAATAATGCACCATCCGGTTTGATAGCTCCAATTAATCGTCCCGCTTGAGGCGTCAATGGCGAAGAATTTAAAGCTTGGAGTACCGGCGTAAACAGTTGAGCCGTCATCGCTGATCGCAGGAGAACAGAGGCTGAACGGATAATCCAGGAATGTACGCCATTTTTGCTTGCCGTAAGTAACCGAATCTTCAATCGCGTATATATGCCCATCGATACAGGTTATATACAGAGTTCCATCCGGTCCCAATACGGGTGTTGAGAAAAACCCCGCCTGCCCCTTAAAACACCATTTTACGTTGCCGTCGGGTGTAAGAGCATACAGGCATGAATCCGTTGTGCCAAAATAATGCCACCCCGCCCCGACGTAAATTGTACCGTCATACCCGATGATCGGCGAGGACACGATCCCGTCATCAGCCTGAAATGTCCAGACTACCTCAGGCGTAGAAGGACCGGTGTAAGGCGTATGTCCCGTATTCTTTTTATCATGACGAAATTTCGGCCACGGACTTTCTTGCGCCGCCACCCCCGTCGCTATAAAAATTGCCAAAATTGCCCACAGGGTTAGTGCTCTGTACCTCATAAAAAACCTCCAGGTTTTTTTAAGATGCCTGCCAACATCTGTTTGATTAAATCCATTTAATTTTTTGTTCAGTCCAAATCATTTGATCCGACATGTTTATTCTCATCGGTTTATTCCCAAAACTTCATTTAGTCCCGGCATACCGTCTATAATTGGAATGCTTCGAGGCATATACCCGGGATATTCCAAATCCTCCCGATAAAATAAAATCGGATGCATTCCGGAATAACGCGCCCCCAGCATATCGACGCGATAACGATCGCCGACATATATCATTTCATCCGGCGCCAACCCCATTTTACCGGCGGCATAAAAAAATATTCGCGGATGCGGTTTGCGGAATCCGACCTCAGAAGAATAAATCTTCGCATCAAAAAGTCCATCCAGGCCCAGCATTTCCAAATCGCCATTCATAAGTTCCGGCGAAAATAGAGTGTTGGAAATCAGACCCAATTTATATCCATGTTGCTTGAATAAAGTGAGAGTCTCGATAACTCCATCAATTAATTTCATATAATGTCTGGACACTGAGTATGTACTCTCGATAAATCTCTTGCTGATTTCAGACGGCTTATCTATACCCAATTCGGCAAATAATTTATTGGGAGCGTCGGTAGCTTTCCATTCTTCCATTTTCCATTTATCAGTTGGTCGAGTATTTTTTTTCAAATCTTCAAGGCGAACATGAAATTCCTCGAAATCGGGCAAATCAAAACCGGATTCCTTCAGATCATCATATCCCCGTTTATTGCCCTCAAGATCAATCTGTTGCCAATTGTGAGTTTTGTAATCGATCAAGGTATAACCGAGATCGAAACAAATTCCCTTAACCTGTGCGTATCGCATCACACCCTCTGTAAAAGCCAGCCACGATACATGGCGAAGTCCGGCCTTGACAAAAATGAATTAAATTTTCAACAATTCGGTTGAAATCTTTCTTCAGGTGTAAAACCTAATTAACCCGCAATTTCAACATCCCCGCGTTATCACATTACGATTTTTAACTTGCACAATACATACGTATTGTGGACTATTTCTACCTGTGTTATTATTAACCGATTTTCAATGCGATTGTTCCCTATTAATATCACGTTAAGTTAGGAAGAGGAATTTTGTTTTCGCCTGAACCGATTCATTCGTATAATAATTAAGGTAAAAAAAAGAAGAAATGAGGTTATCTTATGCAAACCTTTATACTAATGACCAAGCTTTCGGCCGAATCGGGAAAAAAGATAAAAGAGCGGGCTAAATTAGGCCATATCTGGATGAAGCAGGTCAAAGAATCCTGTCCTGAAGTCAATTTTATCGCTCATTACGCTCTATTGGGGAGTTTTGATTTTTTGAGTATTTATGAAGCGCCCAATCCCGACGTCGCCGCCAAAGTCTCAATGATTAGTCTCGCCAACGGCGCTTACCAGGCTCAAAGCTGGACCGCGATAGAATACAAAAGATTCATCGAACTAACCGAAGAACTGTAGAACAATAAGCATAGTACCACAGCTTTGATTTTATGCTATTAATTTTACTGCTCCATCTCTCGGCATACATTAAAGTACGAGCAACCGATTCAATAATTACGGACATGCCGCGCATGGGTCCGGCCCGAATTTGAATATGGTATTAATTATATACACTGCGTCGCCGACATTACAATCTTCGTCACAATTAGCGTCTCCAGCCAATATTGGATCAGGCGCAGAACCGCCCCTGAAAACGTGATTAATTATTTTCACAGCATCACCAATGTTGAAATCCCCATCGTTATTGGCATCCCCGCAATTATAACTTAAAACACCGTTAATATCTTCAAGCGCTGCCTTCAAAGACAAAAACCCATTTCCAATTTCCATAACAAATAGCGGAAAATTAAAAACGATCAATTTATAGGTATCATTCATGACGCGATACCCATTTAACTGATTGTGGTTAATCGTATCTGGAACAGAAGATTGATATTTGTATAATCCGGTCGCCTTATCATTAGCATAAACAAAACCGCTCATCGGTATATATCCATCAATTGGGAATAAGGCGTCGTCCAGTTTATTCTGATCGGGTATCAAATCCGGGTAGTGCGTAGGAATCATTGATTTGCACTGAAGTAAATCCCCTGGTAAAGCACCATCGACAGCCATCACATTAAGATTTGTGACGCAGCTATCAATACCCAAATATTCCGGTTCGAATCCATAATAAGGGAAATTGGTTTTTACACCATCGGCCAAAGTCAATAAACTTAGGATAGCATTACCGCCAGAAGAGAGGTATGCTTCCAAACCAGTTCTTAAATGATCTACAAATTCATTTAAACTAGAATATCGAGATCCACCAAGAAATATTATTGTCGAATAATCTGCCATAGTCTTAAAAGTCAAAAGACTGTCCTGATAGTCAACTCTCTCTATATCAAAACCTACGGCTAAAGAATCATAAATCTCATCAACATATTCCAATTTATAAACTATATTAAAACCGTTATCATAGTTCATATTAAAAAGGAGTAAATCCTTGTGTTTTGACGAAGGATAAACAGTAATTAAATCCGTTGGAACAGATTCCAATCCTGAAATATCTTTGGCAGTTACTTTACAATGATAAGCCATTCCGGAGGTCACATCAAAATCATTATAGAAATTCGACGTGGTTGAATCAAAAACAATGAAGTTATCCGCCGGCTCCCCAAATTCTGTAACCTGTCTGTATATCAAATATTTCTCAACATTTGGGTCCGGATGATTGTCCCACGATAAAAGTACTGTAGCCCCCTCCGACTCAGCGTTAAATCCGGTAACAGTGGTAGGGCCGGTACTCACTGAAATAGATTTTTCAGATTCTCGATCCAGGTTGTCAACCAGCGTAACTGATAAAACGTAATAGTGATTGGGATCGGGCACAGTGAAAGAATAATTTGAAGGTAAGATCAAATCGTCATTTACCTTGTGCCATTGATCGTCTATCAGGGAATCTGTGTAATGGACATTATAGCCGGCGATATCTGACCGTTCGCTTGCGCTCCAGGCAATAGAAACTTCTCCCTGACTATAGGTGACAAGCTCTAATCCAACCGGAGGTCCGGGATGAGGCAATAATAATCCCGAATTATAGACCGAATCGGCCCGCTGATGATGCTTTATCAAATCGGAAAAATCAAGTTGAGCAACAAATGCCTCGGGATTATAGGGATCAAAAGTATTTACAAATCCATCAGGATCGGAATGAATCCCACCCGCGGCAGCCAGAGCAAGCCAAAACGTCGTTGATTCGCCGGGAAGCAAATCAAACGGACCAAAAGAATAGAGAAATCGAGTATCATATCCATCCGCAAAATCACGAGCCTGCTCTATTCGTGTAGGCATAAGCCAGCCGTTATACTCAGTCAAATTGGCGCTTTGCACTTGGTTAAAATCAACCTCAGGATGCGATAAAATATAGTATCGATCGCCATCCGTGACTGGAGTACCGACATTATCGCTATCAAAAAGCCGAAAAGGAACCTCTAATTGTCTAGGGCCATAATCCAAATAAGGACTACTATTTGATATCCACCAATTATAATTTACTTCCAGATTCTCGACATCAGAATCCAGAACCCTCATTGAAATAGCGCTTCGTATTGATGCGGTATCCCAGCTATTAGCTGTAGGATCTCCATCATTATCTATTATGTATGGTATAATTGTTGAACTTGAAGGATCACCATCATAAAGATCTATATTCAAGGCCCCGGTTATATCGTCTGCATAACCCATATATATATTTGACTCATGATATATATCACCATCGAAATAAAATCCACTCCATCCATCATATATTTCCTGCGAACCAATATTGCGAATTTCATATTTCAGAATAATAAAATCATCATACAGCGTATCCGCCCAACTGTAACTGGTTCGGACAACCTCGATATTCAAAGGATTTTCCGAATCCAAAATAGCATCCGAAAAAGTTGTAACGAATTCATCATCGGCAAAATTCCCCGAACGATAAGCGCCACCGACGGGATTATCCGGTCCAAATTCATGGGCGCCTATAGCCCAACCATCGGTTCCCATCGATACTAATGTATCTTCTCCGACCAAACCTCCAACCCAAAGTACCCCACTGAAAATATGATACAGTCCGCTTGATTTAGGATACTCACATGGCTTGCTATCTTCTCCAGTTTCAGGGTCGAAAATATTAAGGGAATAACCAAATATACCGTCACTTCCAAAAGGCAAATTTACCAGTCCGGCATTATGAACGATGTAAAACCTTAAATCATCCGTTCCGCTTGAATATGATTTTGATTCAAGGATTTTCAATTCACCCGTTTTCGGTACCTGTTGAAATTCTGATCGAGCTGAAATATTGGTATGAATTGTACTTAAAAGAATTAATACTGACAGGACGTAAATTCCCCACCTCATGATATCCCCCTTCAAATAATTGTTTTCAATGATTCTTTCTTGTCGCATGTCCCCTCCTTATTTTGAACGTAGCTAATATAATGACGAATATTAGTGCTACTTTGTTTAATGGATTTATACTGGCAACCTAAAAGAATGTTCCAAAAATATCTATCGTTTACGACAAAGCAATAATCCCTTGCCAATAGGAATAACAAGCGCGTCAACTTTTGGGTCTGCTAACACCTCATCAATCCACGGCTGCAAATCTGCCTTATGACTGATAACATTATCGGCGATCAATATCCCGCCGGATGCGAGTACGGGAATAACTTCTTTATAGCACGCGGCGTAAATTTCCTTCTCAGCGTCAAGAAAACAAAAAGCCACTCCCGAATATTTATCAATATGATTTAAGGCATCATCGGCAATTAGCGAAACCACATCTTCCACCGCCGCTTCGGCAAAAGTTTGCCGAGCCAGCTTTACTTTTTTCTCGAGTAGTTCAAATGTATATATTTTACAATTCCTTTCTCGCGCAGCGAGAGATAACCAGAGAGTGGAATACCCGGCGCTGGTTCCGATTTCAAGAATATCCCCGGCCGGAGCGGAAGCGGCCATCAAAGCAATAAATTTTCCCGATTCGGGAGGAATCTGACGCAGGCGATCCATTCGGTCGGTGCCGTCGGTTCTATCGCGGGCATCCATCTCTTCAAGATAATTCATTCTTTTTTTTACAGCTTCCGGGATATCTCGCAACATTTGCCACTCCTATATTCATTTCGGCATTCAATAAATAAGCCGAAAATTGTTGAAACCGTGATTTTACAATTATATTGACGTAAGCAATCGTGATATTATCAATAAAAATCTGCATCATGGACTATCATGGATTATCTAACTCAATTTTTCTATTGCCGATGTGACACATTATTATTACATTCCTGTCTGAGATATCTACAACATTAGGGGTTGTTTTAATTTTATTGACTTGAGATATTGCTCAGGGTATAAGTGCGCTTTTAAATCCGGGAATTTTGATCGAAAGGGTAAATATTGCAGGAAAAAAACGTTTCCAGACGTGGCTTTATAAAATGGATAACGGGGGGCGGAATAGTCGCTTTTCTTGCATCGGTTTTCTTCCCCGTTGTAAAATTCATTATTCCGCCCGAATCAGGCGAAGCCAACGTATCGCAAGTCAAATTACCATTCGGGCGTGCTGAAATTGAAGCCGAAGCCAAAAAATCCAAAACCTTCAAATTTGGCCGTTCTCTCGGTATAATCGTCGCAACTCCCGAAGGCGAACTAAAAGCTCTGGCCGCGGCCTGTACTCATCTCGACTGCACCGTTCAGCATCGCCCCGATCTGGGAATAATCTGGTGTTCCTGCCATAACGGTCGATACGATCTGAACGGCAATAATATATCAGGCCCTCCCCCGAAACCGTTGGAACAATACATTGTCAATGAAGTCGGCGATGAAATCTTTGTTGCCAGGGAGACGTCATAATGCCGAATGATAATAATCGCAGAGTTTCGAACTTGAAAGAGCTATCATTTAATTGGATTGACAGTCGCCTGAAAATTAAAGCCCTGATCGATTACATGAGCAGTAAAATCGTCCCCCGGCATAATCATTCTTCTTTTTATTATCTGGGCGGCGTTACCCTGTTTCTATTCCTGGTTCAGGTTTGCACCGGAATTTTGCTGTTGATGTATTATCGCCCGGGGGCTGAATCGGCCTATGAATCGGTAAAATTTATTGTCACCGAAGTTTCCTTCGGATGGTTGATTCGATCGCTTCACTCATGGTCGGCAAATTTGATGGTCCTTTTTGCCTTCCTCCACATGTTTACCGTATTTTTCACCCACGCTTATCGCAAGCCGAGAGAATTAACCTGGTACACCGGTATCGGCATCCTGGGGTTATCATTGGCATTCGGGTTTTCAGGATATCTTCTTCCCTGGAATGAGTTGTCTTTCTTCGCGACTCGAGTTGGTACCGGGATGGCTGGCGCGGTTCCGATTATTGGAAAGCAACTGATGATTATCATGCGCGGCGGTGAGGAGGTTACCGGGGCTACGATTGGGCGATTCTTCGGATTGCACGTCGCGATCTTGCCGGCCCTATTCGTTGGATTATTATCTTTACATTTGATCTTTATCCAGCGTCAGGGCATGAGCGAGCCTCTTGAATGGGCCGACAAAAAACCTGAAGAAAAAAAATATATCAAGTTCTTCCCCAATTTTCTGTATCGTGACGCTCTGGTTTGGCTGATAATGTTAAACATCCTCGCGCTCCTCGCGGTTATTTTCCCGGATGGAATCGGCGTTATCCATTGGCCGTTGGGTGAAAAAGCCGATCCCTTCGCACCGCCCCCGGCCGTTATCAGACCCGAATGGTATTTTATGTTCGCGTTTCAAGCCCTGAAAATGCTGCCCGCGCATGTGTGGTTCATCGAAGGCGAACTTTTCGGAATGGCTGTGTTTGGACTGGGCGGGATGATCTGGCTATTAATACCGGCTTTAGACAGAAAGGCGGCAAAAAGTAAACGATCTAAGTTAGTCGTAGCCTTCGGGGCAGTCGTGGTTCTGTTTATGCTGGCTATGACAATCATTGGTTACCTGGTGGAATAAAGGCATGATTATGAAAACTATATTGAGCATACTGGCGTTGGCGTTATTATACATACCCGTTTTAGGTCAGGGAAACAGTGATAATTGTCTGAATTGCCACCTCGACTGGGAAGACGATGACGGACCGGCGCACAAAATAACTCGCGATGTTCATTTTCAAAAAGGCCTTGGTTGTGCCGATTGCCACGGTGGAAATACTTCCGCCGATGACATGGACGACGTTCGCGAAAGCCGCGATTATATCGGAATTCCGGATTTCCTGAAAGTTCCCGATTTTTGTGCCCACTGCCATTCGGACGCCGCATACATGCATGAACATAATCCCTCTCTACCCGTTGACCAGTTAGCCAAGTATAAAACCTCGATTCACGGACAAAGATTATTCGGCAGGAAAGACAAAAAAGTTGCCAACTGCGTATCGTGCCATTCAGTCCATGAAGTAGGCGGGGGACGTATGCCGCATTCCAGTACCCACCCGGTCAATCTTCCGCAAACATGCGGCAAATGTCACGCCGATACCGAATACATGGCTGAATATGGAATCTCGACATCGCAACTCGACGAATTTACCAATTCGATACACGGGCAGGCATTACTCGAAAGAAATGATTTAGGCGCACCGGCCTGCAATGATTGTCACGGAAATCATGGCGCCGCCCCTCCCGGTGTTAATTCATTAGCGGCGGTTTGCGGATTATGTCATGCTATCGAGGCAGAACTTTTCAATCGATCACCTCATGCCGAGGCCTTCCGGGAAAATGATATTCCGATGTGTGAAATCTGTCATTCAAATCACTTCATCATCAAACCTTCGGATAGCATGATCGGCTCCGAAGAACCCGCCATTTGTACCGACTGCCATAGCGCCGATGACGGCACGATTGGATTTATGACGGCCGACAGCTTGCGAGTATCTATCGATAATTTGGTCCGCTTTCACGGAAAGGCTCAGCAAACGTTGGATGAAGCGATCGCTAAAGGGATGATGACCACCGATGAAGAATTTTTGATGAAAGAAGTCGATCAGTCTCTGATTCAAACCCGAATGCATATTCACGCCTTTAATATCGACTCAGTCGAGCCCAAAGCCAAACTTGGTATTGCCAAAGCCGATTCAGTCAGGGTTATGTCGGCCGAACTTATTGATGAATACTATTTCCGGAGACAAGGTTTAGCGGTCGCAACTTTGATTATTACTTTCCTCGCGATCATGCTCTACAGGAAAATCAGAAAGATCGAAAAATAGATTTATCTATAATCATCACATGATTCAAAAGATTGAAATCGGCCGTTTTAATACGGCCGATTAAATCCATAATAGATAACAATATCTCCGGGCAATATAACTTGACATTGCCTTAACAATAGTTTTACTGAAGATTAATCATGGCCTCCAAAAAGCTCAAATCAGCCTTCGCCGGCGCGGGTTTGATATATTCCGCCGCAATATGGGGATCGACATTTTTTATCGTCAAAGATGCCTTAAGCGGCGTGGATCCGGTAATTATGGTAGCATACCGATTTTTACTTGCCGGAATTATTCTGCTTCTATTTCTGATATTTACAAAGAGGAATGCTCTTCAGAATCTCCGCCGGGGATTTATTCTGGCGTTAGCGTTGTGGATACTCTATATTCTCCAAACTATTGGTCTCCAATATACGACCGCTTCAAATTCGGGATTTATTACCGGACTTTTTGTCGCCTTCATCCCTGTTTTTAATTTTATCATCTTTGGTCGCAAATCACAATTCATGGAGTTGCTGGCTGTATTTTTGGCACTCCTTGGCCTCTGGATTCTAACCGGAGGATTGCGGGATATAAATACCGGCGATATCCTGACCGTTGGCGCAGCTGTTATGTACGCGCTCCATGTCTTATTTGCTGACAAATACATGAAAGGCGGCAGCGACGCCTATGTTTTAAGCTGCCAACAATTTTTGTTTATGGGAATCTTTAGTGTAATAGCCGGAATTATATTCAATTTACCCTTTACTATTGCCGGGCCGGAAATAGGATGGGTAATTGTTTTCCTTGCTTTATTTCCGACCTTATCAGCCTTCGTGATCCAACTTCTGTCCCAAAAACTTGTGGCGCCCTTAAAAGTTTCCCTGATTTTTGCGACAGAACCGGTCTTCGCGGCCGTCTTTGCCTGGACCTTCGGAGGCGAAACCCCAATCTTGCATCGAGCCCTGGGAGGCGTATTGATTTTCATATCTCTTGTAGTTTCAGGATTGCCATCACCCAAAATATTCGCGCGGGGAAAATAATTATTCATTGCGCTGTCCCCCAATATATAGACCTCATGACATTTCTATGACAATTACTTTTAGGTCGGAACTAAATTCGTCAACGAAAGGTTACTTTTATCGAAATTGTTAAATTTGACAATTAGCGTATAGAAATTATATGTTAGAAAAATAAGACAATATTCCAGAGGAATTTCTGCTAATGACGACTATTCGTGAAAAAAGACCAACCCGGTTCGCCTTCATTGTTTTTATTTTTGTTGTCCTGTTTTGCATCGGACAATTGACCTGGTGGATTATTTTCCAAATCGATCAAGCCCAAACATTGTACCATAGGTCCGTCGAAATTTATGAATTAAAAATTGAGAAACTTACCGCCCAAATTAATAGTGAATTTCTACGAGTACTTGAAAGCGCCATTATGGATTTGGAATCGCAGAAAACTTCTAACCGAAATCTCGCTCAATATCTTGACAGCCTGCTTACTGACGCAAGTGTCTCCGGATGGATGACTGAGGAAAACAATATTAGGCAAACCGGAGGTAAAATAGATTCGGCGTTTTATACCGTATTGTCATCGGGAATCATAATTTATTTTGACAGAAACTACCCGGCACGCCTGGCCGAACAAAAAAGTCTTGAATTGGAATTCTATTTTTCCGGCCAATCTAACGGCCAATCGGGATACTGGGTATCTTCGGAAATGTTTTCCATCTCTCCCGGAGTATTAGATAATCTGGAAAATGAACTTGATCGCCGGATTAGAATGTTCTTCTCCGAAGGCGGCTTTTTTACACTGATTATTCTTTTGGGGGCTGCCTTCATTTATCGCACGTTGCGTCGGTCGGAAGAATTGAAGGCCCGACAGCAGAATTTTATTCAAGCCGTAACCCATGAATTCAGGACGCCTATTACTTCTCTTCGACTGTACCTGGAAACACTCCAATCGGGCAACGTCAACTCGGAAAAAACAGGAAAAATAATCCCCCGGATGATTGACGACACCAATCGTCTGGAAGACATGATCGATAATGTTTTACAGGCCGGTCATTTCAGCAAGAGCGATTATTCACCAAAACTCAGGAAGACGAATTTATCCGATGATCTGGGGGAATATCTGGACGGCATTGAACCGTATATAACTCGGAATAGAGGCAAACTTAATCGCGACATTCAGCCCGATATATATGCCCAAACCGATTATCAGGCTTTGGGGCGAGCCGTCAGAGCGTTAATCGATAACGCCATGAAATATTCACCTCCGGATAATAAAGCGATTTCAATAATCCTTACCGCTGCTGAAAGAAATGCGGTAATACAGATTATCGATACCGGAATTGGAATCCCGCCTACGGAAATCACTAAAATTTTCGACAGATTTTACCGTATCGGCGATGAAATGACTCGTACTGTTAATGGTAGCGGATTAGGCCTGTATCTGGTCAGGCAAATTATCAATGCCCACAGTGGCACCGTTACGGCATCATCCAGGGGGACCAACCAGGGTTCGAAATTTGTGATAACTCTTCCAATAGCAAAATGATGAAGAAAAAAATACTCATAGTCGAGGATGAAGCTCATATCGCCGACGGCCTCCAGATGAATATGGAGGCTCAAGGTTATGAGGCTGTTATCGCCGCAGACGGAAATATGGCTCTGAAATTATGGCGTCGGGGCGCCTTTGATCTGATTATTCTCGATATTATGCTCCCCGGCATCGATGGCCTGACAGTTTGCCGTACGATTCGCAAGAATGGCGATCGCATTCCAATATTATTTCTTACTGCCCGGGATCAAACCGATGACAGGGTTGAGGGGATAATCGCCGGCGGTGATGATTACCTGACCAAACCGTTCAACCTAAAGGAACTGTTGGTTCGCGTGTCCGCCATTTTCAGACGCCAGGCCTGGTTCAGCGACAAAGCGATATCTAAGGATAGATTTTCATTCGGAGATTTCTGGGTTGATTTCAAATCTTTCCGCGCCCGAGGCATCAACGGTGAACAGGAATTATCTCAGAAAGAATGCATGATTATGAAATTATTGACCGAACATGCTGACGAAGTCGTTACCCGGGATATGATCCTTGATGCCGTCTGGGGATATGACATTTATCCTTCCAATAGAACCGTTGATAATTTCATCGTCAAGCTACGAAAGATTTTCGAATCCGATACGGCTCATCCAAAATACCTGCATACCATCTGGGGTACGGGATACAAATTCACACCGGGCGGGGAAACCTCATGAGTAATTTCAGTTTGATCGACGCCGCCTGGGGCAAACCGCATGACCGCATACCGGCCTGGATTATGCGTCAGGGGGGCCGCTATCTGCCCGAATACCGGGAAATCAAAAAAACTCACACTTTTCTTGATATCTGTCGCTCTCCCCAATTAATGGCCGATGTTGCCCTGCAACCGGTGGATATAATCGGTGTCGATGCCGCCATAATTTTTTCTGATATCCTGCTCCCCCTCGAGCCTCTGGGCATTAAAATCGGATTCGATAAATCGGGTGCCAAAATAATGCCTCTGATTAGAACAGACAAGGATGTCGCATCTCTTCGCGAATATAATCCGGAAGACAAATTGAAAATCGTTTTAGAGGGGATATCGGAAACTAAGAAAAGACTAAAAGGCAAACTCCCCCTTATCGGTTTCTGCGGCGCGCCTTTTACTCTTCTACATTATATGGTCGAGGGAAAAGGAAACGGTGGAGGAGCGGAGATTAATCGCTTTATTCATGATAACCAATCGGCCGCCGAAAAAGTTCTTGATCTTCTATCGGATATCCTCGGTGAGTATTTAAAAGCCCAGATTAAGGCCGGAGCCGATATAGTTCAGATATTTGACAGTCGGGGAGAAATTTTATCTCCGGAAGATTATCAACGTTTCTCCCTGCCATATATTCAAAAGACGCTCGAAAAAAGTAAAACCCCTGATATCCCTCGGATTGTATTCAACCCAAATTGTTCTCCTTATCTTGAATTATTAGCCGGTCTGGATTGCGAAGTTATCGGGATTGATTGGCGAACCGACCTCAAACGCGCCTTTTCTATTCTGGACGGTAAAACCGTTCAGGGAAATTTGGATCCGCATCTGCTTTTAACATCGCCCCGGATAATTCAAACCGAAGTTATGCTATTATTGAACGAAGTGTCCGACTATAATCGATATATTTTCAATCTCGGTCATGGTATTCAACCGACAACACCTGTCGATAACGCTCGCCTTGTTATAGAGACGGTTCACACATACAACTACAAAAATAAAGGTGAAAACAAAATTGATTCGACAACTACTTCATAAATACGATCGCCCCGGCCCGCGCTATACAAGTTATCCAACGGTTCCGGAATGGCCATCCGAATTCGGCCCGAGTGATTACATGACGGCTCTCGACAACGCTTCGCAAACGGATAAACCTTTATCGATGTATATCCATATTCCGTTCTGCCGCCGAAGATGCTATTATTGCGGGTGCAATACCAGCGTCACATCAAAGCCCGAAAAACCCGACCACTACCTGAACATCATTGATAAAGAACTTCAAATGGTCGCGGAGCGATTGAAAGACCGCAACCGTCTTATTCAGATGCACTGGGGCGGCGGCACCCCGACCTATTTGTCGGAAGAACAACTCATGCGCCTATTCAATTCCGTAAAGAACCGATTCGTTTTCGAGAATGACGCGGAAATCGCTATTGAAGTTGATCCCAGGATTACGACTCCCGAACAGTTAAATCTATTGCGCAATCACGGATTCAATCGAATTTCATTCGGTGTTCAGGACTTCACGCCTGCGGTTCAAAAAGCAATCGGTCGCAATCAGACTCATGAGGAAACTGAAAAACTATTTAATCATTGCCGAGAACTCGGTTTTACCGGTATCAACATTGATTTGATCTATGGTTTGCCGTTTCAGACGGTCGAAAATTTTTCAGATACAATCCAAAAGGTAATCGATATGGGCGCTGACCGGGTCGCCGTTTACAGCTATGCCCACCTGCCGAGCATAAAAGAACACCAGCGAAAAATTGATGAAAATAGGCTTCCTCAGGCTGAACTGAAATATGATCTTATCGCAACGGCGGTGGAAAAATTCCTTGGCGCCGATTATGTCCAGATCGGTATGGATCATTTTGCCCGAACCGATGACGAACTGGTCAAAGCGGTCGGCAGAGGAACTCTGCATCGTAATTTTATGGGTTACACGAGCAAATTAACCAGCGATATGATCGGAATCGGGATGTCGGCTATCGGCGATATCGGCGGGTGCTTCACGCAAAATATATCGGAACTCAACCAATATATGGATACGATTGAGGGTGGGCAATTTGCGATCTCGAAAGGCATAGTATTAAGCGAAGATGATGAAATTCGCCGCTGGGCCATCATCTCAATTATGTGCAACGGAGTATTAAATTTCACGGAGCTCAAAAGCCGTTTTGGCGTGTCATATTCGGAGTATTTTGCGGAGGAAGACAAAGACTTGTCTGAATTCATTTCCGATAAGGTACTTAATCGCTCAGATGAGGGTCTTACCGTTCTGCCCGGCGGAATGATATTTGTCCGAAATATCGCTATGGTCTTTGACGCTTATTTGCGCGACCGACGGGATGAAAAAACTCCTCTGTTTTCGAGGACAATCTAATTTATTATGATTGAGAAATTTAAATCGCTCAGCAATTACCTCGAATATCCCGCAGATGAGTTTGATTTTTCGGCTAAGAAATGGGGCGTCCTTTTATTGAATATGGGCGGCCCCAATACCCTCGACGATATCCAGCCATATCTTTTCAATCTCTTTTGCGATAAAAACATTATTAAACTGCCTTTGTCAATTTTACTGCAAAAACCACTGGCGCGATTTATCTCAAACCGTCGCGCCCAAAAAGTAAGAGCGCGCTATGAAATGATCGGCGGCGGCTCCCCGCAATTGAAATGGACTAAATTAGAAGCTGGCGGATTGGAAAAACTATTAAGTGAATCTTTCCCTGAAGTCAAAACATATATCGGCATGCGATATACGCCCCCTTCTATACATGATAAACTCGACCGGGCGGTAAAAGACGGATGTGAACATATAATTATCCTGCCCCTCTATCCTCACTATACTCTTGCCACGACCGGGACATCGCTTGCTGATATTATCAAATGGGTTCGTCACTCGCAAAGCGATATCAGCATATCATTAATCCCTCATTGGTATGATCACCGCGATTTTATTTCGCTTTTACGTTCCCGAATCAATGATGGGATTTCTAAAATGCCTGATAAGAACAATATTCATATTCTCTTTACCGCTCATTCGCTTCCGGTCAAATTAGTCGAGAGCGGCGATCCCTATGTCACTCAGGTTAAGGAAACGGTTAGACTGGCAGGCAAAGGGCATCAATATCACCTATCCTATCAATCCCGAAGCGGCCCGGTAAAGTGGCTGGAGCCGGAAACAAAATCCTTAATCAAAAAGCTGGGCAATGACGGGGTCAAAAATTTGGTAGTTTTACCGGTCAGCTTTGTATCGGATCATATCGAAACCTTGCATGAAATCGATATTGAGCTAAAAGAAATCGCTCTTGAATCCGGGATCGTAAATTTCATCCGCACCGAGTCTTTCAATGATGATCCGAAATTCATCGAACTACTGGATTCCCTGGTGCGGGAAAAGATCGAGGCAAAACAATCGGTTGAATTATGAAAAAAGTAGCAATCATCGGCGGTGGTATTTCCGGATTATCCACCCTTCATTTTCTCAGGCGGCGCCATAGCGATAAATATCACCCGACACTTTTTGAAAAGGAATCACGTCTGGGAGGAACTATCGGGACTGACCGCAAAGACGGTTTTATATCTGATTGGGGACCGAATGGATTTCTCGATAAAGTTCCATTGACTCTGCAATTAGTTTCAGAATTGGGTATTGATGATTTGCTCGAACCGGCTAATCCAAAGGCCGAAAAACGTTACATCTATCGCAATAAAAAACTACACGAGATTAATCCTTCTCCTCCCAAATTCCTAAGCTCCCCGCTGATTTCATTAAGAGGACGCGCTCGTCTTATGGGTGAATTTTTTATTAAAGCAAAAACTAACGATGACGACGAATCAATCTTTGATTTCGCCCAAAGAAGAATCGGTCGTGAAGCTGCGGAAACATTAATTGTTCCGATGGTTTCCGGAATATACGGAGGCGACGCCCAAAAACTATCACTTCGAGCTTGTTTTCCAATCATGGAAGAGATGGAAAAAAATCATGGCTCACTTATTAAGGCCATGATAGCCAGAAAAAAACAGGGAAGTAAAGGCGGCCCGGTCGGACCGCAGGGGCGACTCACTTCTTTTAAAAACGGCCTCAATACTCTGATCGAAACTTTTGAGAAAAAATATTTCAATGACATAAAATCGGGAATGGAAGTCATCGCTATTAGAAAAATCAATGATGGCTTTGAGTTGAATTTCAAATTTACTCCCGCCGAAAAATACGACGCCGTCATCTGCGCCGCCCCGGCCTACGCCGCTTCGGCCTTAACCGGGGAATTGAACGACGAACTATCTCAATTATTATCATCTATTCCGTATGCGTCAATCACCGTCGCCTGCTTCGGATACAAATCCGAATATATTGAGCACGACCTTTCCGGATTTGGTTTTCTAATCCCTCGTAATCAGGATAAGCGTATCCTTGGCTCCATTTGGACGTCTTCGATCTTCTTCGGGCGTTCACCCATGAATATGGTGCAACTAAGAACCATGATCGGCGGCGCCACCGATCCGGAAGCAATTAATTTGACTGATGATGAACTCACGGCTCTCTTTCACCGTGAGCTGTCAGAAATTCTCGGCATAAAGAATGAACCCGATTATGTCAAAATATTCAAATGGTTAAAGGGAATCCCCCAATTTGTCATGGGGCATCCGGATAAGATAAAAAAGTTAATGGAATTCGAAAGCAAATTTCCCGGCCTGTATTTTACCGGCAACGCCTACGACGGCATCGGTCTCAATGACTGCATTATCCGTTCAGAAAAAGTCGTCTCAAATCTCAATGATGCATCAAATGATTAGAATCGAATAATTCAAAAATCAAATTAGAAACGCCCGAAAATTTATAATTAAATTCCGGGCGTTTAACCTTTTGACTAATTCGAACTCCAATTCTAACGCCAATCCCATTCAAGGAACGGCTCTTCGATTTCCGGCATAGCATTGACAATCAGCTCAACCAACCCGCCGTAGAGGATATTGCACCGGTCGAATAAACCATACGCCGCGAACATATCCCTCATTGCGCCCTTGCAATTAGAGCATGGCGCGCAAACATATTTCTTGTGTTCGGGTTCAATAATATCCTGAAAAACATCAAGAATCTGCCGCAATTTGGCGCGCCCCGAGACTATTTGCCGCCAATCCGGGAAGTTTAGATCCTGAGTGATGGCAAAACCGCTCCCCCCGCCACAACAATAGTTTTCGACTCCATGCGGTGTCATTTCGCGGAAATTGTTGCAGACCGCTTTGAGAACATCGCGCTGCGGCTGAACGATGCCCATCAAACGAACCATATTACAGGGATCATGAAGAGTGACGGTAATATCATCATTGCGCGATGGGTCGAGTTTCAATCGTCCGCTTTTGATTATATCCCGCAGTAAAGTCATTGAACTTTCACGGGGTATATTAAAATCGCCGGTCAAGACACGATCGGCAATGACCGTCAAGGCCTTATGAGCATGACCGCATTCCGCTATAACGATTTTCTTTACTCCCAGTTTCTTGGCGACTTCCACATGTCTGAGGGCCACCCGGGCGAATTGCATGTCATCGTACCAGGTGCCATAATTAACGCTGTCATACCCAATTGCTTCACTTGATAAAGTATAGTTAATTCCGGCTGCCTCGAGAATTATTGCGAAGGCTTCGGGATTTTCCGGCCAGGCCAAAAATTCTCCGGCATTATGAATAAGAAGGATATCAGCGCCTTCCTTATCCATCGGCCATTTGAATTTCATCCCGGCGCGCTCTTCAACCTCCTCTTCGAGAAATTCAATATTATCAAGGTAAGCTACGGTTGACATGCCCGTACTGGAACCAACTTTTAGCTGCTGCATGGAGCCTTTCTCGTGAAGCGGAGTAACGGTGATGCCCATCTCCTGGCTGAAAATTTTTCTCAGTTCACGAGTCACCAATCCGTTATCAGCCCCGATAGGACAAGTTTGCGCGCAACGCCGGCATATCGTGCAGCGATAACACAACTCCATCAAACGGGCCACCATCGTCCAGCTGGCATTAATATCATTGCCCGATAATTTGGCGAATATCTTGCCACCGCTTTTGACATATTTTTTATACAAACGCCGCATTATATCCGATCTGAAGGTCGGACGATAAATCTCCTCCTGTCCCGATTCGTTAAAAATGGGGCAAGCCGACGCGCAGGTTTGGCATTTGACGCAGTACTCCATCGTAAGAAACAGCGGTTGTAAAAAGGTCCAGTTATTCTCTTTTTGGAATAGTTTCTGAAGACCTGCCAAAAACTTCTCGACCAACTCCTGCTTTTCTTCCTCGGTTTCCGGTCGAGGAAATTTGAAGGCCGTCACGCCGTCCAGATCACATTCCAGCCTTTCTTTCTTTTCCGGAGCCAGCTCATTAAATTTTGGTTCCAGTTCAAGCTTGTCATATGGCGGCGGTAATGGCAAAAATCTCGATTGATCGAGTTTGACAAGCTGCCCCTCTTTACTTTCAAAATCTTTTATTGATACTTTCGATTTAGCCATTGTCCTTTTTCTCCTCGGTCGGATTCGTGGTTGCCACTTCGGCCCAGGTCGAACCTGCCTTGATATGAGAGGCCGACCAACTGACGCGATATCCCAGAGCGTTTATAATTGATTTTTCTATTTTACTGCCCCGAGTATTAGGCGAATCTTCCCAGCGAATTTTATGGTATGTAAAATATTTGCTAAAGACATGCGTCATGTGCGTAAACGGATAATAGAATAACAACGCTCCCAGAGCCCAGAGATGAGTCTCAAGAGCCGGCGGCATTACTCCCGCCGGAGAAAACGTAATCAAACTTTGGGCATACGAACGCAGGTAAACGTATCCGCCGTCATACATCCAGCCTGCGATAAAACCGGTGATCAGGAACGCCAGCATAAACAGGAGATTGACATAATCCGACATTACCGACGGTCCGCGCAAATCATTCCTGAAAATACGCGACAGAAAAAGCCCGGTTCCGCCAATGATACTAAGCGCCCAGCCTGCCGTACCCAGTATATTTGTCAATGAATAAACGAAAGTGCCAATTCCCGTTGATTCGGATGATAGCGCATTTCCAGACAATCCCATCAAAGCTCCGATTAAAATCAGAACCAAAAACCCGATCAGGCAATACAGTCCAAAATGAAAGGGAAAAGAAAAAATCCATAAGGAGCGATTGTTCTTATATACCGAATGGACAAAAATGATTTCTTTGGCCATCTCTTTTAATTCACTAAAAAGTGAAACATCCCGGGGTTTGGTCCACCAGTCAATTTCTTCATAATACGACCCGCCATATTCACCCTTCCCTTTTTCATGGGGAATGGGATATAAATCCCACCTCAGATGAATCGGCATTCGCGCTATCCGTATCATTTTGATTAATACGACAAGCGCAAAAAAGGCAATGGCGATGTAATTAAACAATTGTAGTGCGTTCATATATCCCTCCAGATATTACCGCCCTTTTATATTCTTAATCCCACTTATTTCAAGCAATCACAATTCACTTCGTTCGGATGGACATCCGAACATATAAATATCTTTATTTTCCAACGCCAGGCTTTGCAAATGCAAATATGGCGAATCCGGATATTCGTCCTTAATCCGAGTTATCCAATCCCGGTCAACTAAATCAGCGAGAGTATATTGATCCAATATCTCCTGCACCTTGTCAGAAATCAGAGACCAGATCGTTCGAGTTTCACAAAACACGGCATTCAAACATACATCCGGATTGGCCACGCATTCGGTCGCGAATATCGGACCGTACACCGCCCTTATAACCTGTCGTAAAGTTATTTCACGAGCCGGCCGCGCCAACTGATAACCTCCGGCCCGTCCGGAAACTCCTATAACCAACCCATGATCTTTGAGAAGAATTATAAGCTGGCCCAAATATTTTTTCGATAAGCCCGTTACCTTTGCGATATTCTTCAATTGAACCAATGCGGTCTTTTGCTGTAAACGAGCCAATTCAACCATCATTCTTAAACCATATCGAGCCCGGGTTGGAAATTTCATTTCCGATAGCTCCAATTACCCAAAAACATTGTTTTAACTCAAAAACCTACTAAAATGATAGGTTTATTGGCCGAAAAAATCAAGTGAAATCTTTCACAAAGTATAAAATTATACGTTAATTGTCTGGGGTCTACAATATTCATTAAGTTATTATCGATTAATCCATTACGGTAACAGTCAAAAAAAGAGCCCTTTTTCAAGGGCTCGCAGAGTACTTCTTGTTGTTTGAATATCACCTACATTCACAAGGCCCCGGACCGCCTCTGAAAACCCGATTTATCAGCCAGACGGCATCGCCGATATTGACCCGGTCGTCACAGTTAACATTGCCTGCTTCAAGGGGTTCAGGAGCAGGTCCGCCTCTGAAAACCAGATTTATAAGCCAGACAGCGTCGCCAATATTCACATTCTCATCACCGTTTGCGTCACCGCAAATTACCACACAAACATCCCCAACTCCATCCCCATCACCATCGGCTTGATCGGGATTATATGTATTGGGACAGTTGTCACACTCATCGCCGACACCATCGACATCAACATCATCCTGATTCGGGTTAGGAACCGAAGGGCAGTTATCGACAGCCTCACTAATTCCGTCTTCGTCAGTATCTAAAAATATTCCGGCGAAGTGAATGAATTTACTGGTATCGGGATCGCCCTTCATTTGATATTCCCATACGGCAATGGTCCCGTATTCTGACAAATCCGAAGTACGGTATTCATTGACAACCTCATCGGTCTCGACATCGCTAATAGCCTGCGGTTCGGTCCAGGTTACTCCGGCATCGTGAGTTACAATCTGAAATAGGGTGTCGCCTCGGATAAACGTCCCCATATAAATATCCTCGGAAACATTTACGACTCGGGGAAATCGTTCGTCATCGGTGGAGGCGACGACAACGCTGGTCAGCATCGAGCCATGATCCCCGTCAGATCCCTCATTATACCAGCAGATAATATCCCGATCTTCAGAAGTACTATCCGAATAAAACTCACTCAGAATTACAATATTGCTGTCGCTGGCTGCAATCGAAGGGTGCATGACATGATCGGAAGCGTCTTCCATAGAATAAATATAAGCGTTGCTATAAGTAATGTCGTTCGGATCGCCGAATAAATCCCGACGAATAAATAATTGCCATTGACTGGCATCGGGATCATAAAAATCATAAACGGCATAAGAAAATTTGGATACCGGATCTATATCACAGGTCGTCGAGTTGCAACCGTCAAGCCAATACAGGCTTAACGTCCCCATATCCGGTCCGTCGGCCTGGTAAAATAAATGCGGACCGTCGGTCATACCGACATCATAAGTGGTTGTGCTGATAAATGAAATTACACCAAAGCGATATTGGCCGGGAGCTTGTGAAAATTCCTGTGAGCTTTCGCAGGCGATATCAGCCATTTTCATGTCTCTCCACCCCATAGACCCCCAGCTCCATGATGATAAACTCCATGTATTTATATCAGTCGAACTCTCGAAACTAACCAATAATATCGGAGCTCCGTTTTCTTCGCTCGACCCCGGAACCATGGTACCATAAAACTGAGAACCGTTGCCCCAGTAATCTACCGAAGGATAATAAAATTCACCGTTAAAAGCCCCGGCCGACGGAAAATTCATACCGGCGTCACTGGAGCCATACCAGAACACTGCTGTATCGGCAGCGTTTTCTTCCCAGCCAAAGATAATATCGGTTGTTCCGGAATAGGCCGCCGCCGGGTGCAGCATCGTTGAGTCGGTTAATTCCGGCGCGGTTTCATAAGAGCATTCGATCGTATATGCTCCCGGTCCCTCGCCCAATAATCTATCGCCGTCAACAATTATATAATAAGTACCACCGGCTTCAAGTGAAATATCCAGCAAAGCAGCGCGCGGAAGCCCGGTACAAATTGGATTAACCCGATTACAGGCGATTAAATTGCTCTCTGAGGTTTGATAAATCCAAAGCCTTGTAAAATAAGAGGAGTTACACGAGACGACATTGAGTAAGCCATTCACACTGGGAGTGAATGAATAAACAACATCTGCAAAATCCTGATCCGCTTCGCTGTTGCAACTCTCTTCGTAATCATCATTATATCCGGCCGTTGTACCCGTCCCGGTAAAAGGCATTGAATTAATGACGACCGCCGAGGCAATATTGTCACCTCCCTGAGTGACTTCTAACGCTCCCACCGCTTTGGCGCCCGGGCTTTTAATCTCTTTGCCCGTACTGGTTAGATTTACTGGCGCTGAAGGAAATAACATGGTTTGAGTTTTTCCCAAACGCAAATCTTTCGTCTTTTGCCGTGTCGCAGAGTCATTATCCGCATAAACGACATTGAGACATAAAATACCTAACGCGATCATTAAAATGATAATGGTAAGACGTTTCATATACAATCTCCGGTTGGGGCCGGAATTACTGGCCGCGATATTTTTATTAATCCGTAACGAGCAACGGATTTTGCCAATCGATATTGAGCAAAGCATATACCAATCTTCAAACCGTACGGCGGAAAAAACTAATTAGGTTGTTCGATTTTTGAACACCTATAAATAACAACGGATTTTCCCCCGGGGTGTTTTAAATTATTTGGGGAAAGCATTTAAGCTTAACGCATTCTTAAACATAACCGAAATTTAGATTGACGGCTATTGCCATTTTCAATAATCTTCGAATAAATCAGGAATTGCCCGCTTTGATATCCGATATATCTTAATCAACACAAACCTATTTCGGTGCACTCATTTGCACAAATTATTACCAGGGAAAACACAATTTATATCGCCGTCAATATTTTACACGTCATCATATGCAATAATATTCTATGAGAATCCGTATATATTTATAGCACTCTTGACGATACGGTTTACAGGAGACGTTAATATCGTGAAACGACTTGAATTAATGGTTCAATTGTGGTATATTGTATCGACAGGAATGGGTTAATTCGCTAATTATTAGGAAACATTTTTACCGATCGGGGGACTTTGATGCAGATTAAAGAACTATTAAAAAACAAGAAACCGCCCGTTACTATAAAACATCGTGATACCATTGAGTCGGCTATGAGAATATTAATCGACAATAAAATCGGCTCACTCATTGTTGTTGACGCTGATAAAAAGCCAATCGGAATAATTACCGAGCGGGATATCTTTCATCTTGCTTTTCGGTACCGGGGAGATATGATGGATATGCGCATCGGCGATCACATGAGCGGAAACCTGGTTATGGGCTCACCTGACGACGATATTGATAAAATCGCCGACCTGATTTCAGCCAATAAGATTCGGCATATCCCCATAATGGATAATGATGAGTTAACGGGTATAATTTCAATTAGAGATATTGTGCAGGCGCGGGCGGAGAGTATTATCGCCGATTAAATAATAAAAGGACGAGAAATCTTAAAAAGGCGGTACCCGAAAAGTCCGCTTTTTCTATTTTTGTCGAATAGAAGTTACCTCCATCATCTTAAATGATTCTTGGTCAGGTTGAATGAGCCCTTGATAATCGGCCATAGCCTTTTTCTGCTCTTCACCTAATTTATCTCAGGCTGCGTAAGCGTGCAGAGCCGTTATAAGTAAAGCTGCCAGCATCAAGGCCGAAATAAATCGCGCGGCTGAATTCATCAGACTTCCTCCAATTTGATCATTATCTGATTATTGGAATACACTAACAGAAGATTCAAAACTTGGTTCCCCATTTTTTTATTATTATTGCCTGCCATTTTTTAAATCCGTATATTTTTGCATGACGGAAAAAATCGGAAATTATAAATTATTGAAAAAAATCGGCGCGGGTGGCATGGCCCAGGTCTATCTGGCTGTTCACCAGGATGTTCCTAACCTGAAAGTGGTGTTAAAAGTCCTCTCTGATCCGCGCCTCGTCGAACGATTCAAACAGGAAGCCGATAAACTGGCTCTTCTCGATGGCTACGGCCACATCTGTCAGATTAAGCATTTCTTCAATCACGGTGACGATATTGTTATCGCCATGGAATACATTGACGGCGTTACCCTTGAAGATATGATTAAGGAGAGGGAGCGCCTCGAACCCCAGCAAGCCATCCAGATCATCTGCGGCGTATTGGAAACCCTCGAATTCGCTCACAATAAAGGTATCTTCCACCGCGATATAAAACCGGGCAATATCATGATTGATAGGAACGGCCAGGTCAAAATCATTGATTTCGGGATTGCCAAGGGCGAAAGCGATCCCAACCTGACCGTGGCCGGAAGCTCCTGTGGCACTCCAACCTATATGCCTCCCGAACAATTCAATCCGACCAAAGATATAGATTATGCCAAGGCCGATATCTACGCCGTGGGAACAACTTTGTATTTTATGCTCACCGGGAAATTGCCCTTCACCGGTGACAATGCCTTCGCTTTGCGCGACGCCAAGTTATTTAATGATCCCAAACAGCCGCGGCATATCGTGAACGAAATCTCTCGTGAGCTCAACACCATTGTTATGAAATCAATCAGTCGGGAACCGCAGGACAGGTACGCTTCGGTCGGCCAGATGCGCGAAGCTCTTGAAAAACTGCTGACCAACGCGCCTGTAAAAGATAAAATTCCGGTCGCGCAGCCCCAACCGCAAGTATCTCCGATCACATCATCGAAAAAAATCATGACGAAAAAGAAAAACAATCCCGTCATTATTTCCGGCATTTCAATTATTATCCTCGCGGCAATCACCTATTTCGTTTTTTGGAGTGGCGACGATTCACGTTCTATCAATCCGCCCGGATTGGTATCCCCCGGAAATAACGATACTCTTATGACAGCATTGCCGGATTTTACCTGGACTCCGGCAACAGGCGCATCAACATACAGATTGGAAATTGGCGATGACGCCGATTTTATATCGTCGCAAAACATCCCTGAATTAACCGACAACCGATACACTCCCAATATCGATATGGCGGATGGATTATACTATTGGAGAGTAAAATCTGTTGATGCCGATGGGAATCAGAGCGAATATTCGCGGGCCCGGATATTTTATATAGAAACGATTGAAGACAAAATTATCGAGAACGGTTATCTTAGATTGAGCGTTAATCCATCCGGCGACATATATATCGATGACGAGCTTCAAGCTCGCGATCAAAAATCATTCACCGCTGAATTACCGGAAGGCCCATATACGATAAAAGTCGAAAACAGCCGCAGTCGGCAAAAGAGATTTAGCGAAAAAATTGAAATCCCGGCCAATGATACAATTGTAAAATCTTTTGCGTTTACGTTTCCGCCGCAGCGTCCCGCCAAAGAATACGGAGAAGTCCGGATCGGATCCAAACCGATAATCGGCGCTCTCGTATTTATTGACGGTACTCCACAGGAGCGGCGAACCAATAATACATTTAGAATGGAAGTCGGGCGACACATAATCAAGGCTGTTTTGGTCCTCAATGACCGGGAGCTCGAAAAAACAGATACAGTTTTTGTTGAAAAAGGCGGATCACATAAGCTAATTTTCGATTTTGAGGAATAGAAAATCGAATCTGAATTTGTGCTCGAAAAACGGGAATTTTCCGTAAGGATAAAAATAAAAAATATACAGGTGGAGGTATCTTTCATGTTAACCAAATATCCACTTCATAAAACCATCTTCTTTTTACTCGTGCCATTGCTAATATTATCTCTTCCAGCCATTGCATCGGCGCAGGATGAAGTGACAGTATCTGATCGTCTCAGCGATGCCATAACGTACTATACTGATCTGGAGTTCGATAAAGGCATCGCGGTCGCCAATGAGCTTTTGGCTTCGGGGAACCTGGAACCCAAAGACAGTATCGCTGTTTACGCGGTCTCAAGCTTATTAACGTTCGGAAAAGGCGAAAACTTCATTAAGGAATCTTTTTCGCTTCTTGACAAAATGGCTAATATCGGCCCCTGCAAAATTCATCTCCCCTACGAGTTCTGGCCGCAGCAGCTTCGCGATCATTGGTATAAGATTCTCAAGGCACGCGATATGATGATCTGCCCCGAAGAAGGCGACGGTAAAATCAGAACAATCGCTATAATGGAATTCGATAATTACTCGGTCGGAAAATATCAGGAGGAACTCGGCTTTATAACCAAAGGTCTGGCTGATTTCTTTGAGGCTGATTTTGGTAAAATCAGTGATCTCAAAGTCGTCGAACGGGATAAAATTGAATATATCCTGAAGGAATTGGAATTGAGCAAATCCGGCATGGTTGAAACCTCAACTGCTGTCCGTGTCGGCAAGATGCTGGGAGCCCAGATGATGATCTTCGGGAGCATTACTCAACTCGACAAAAATAACTCCAAAATGTTGATTAAAGCCGTTAAAGTGGAAACCTCAGAGATCATAACGACGGTTGAACGCGAAGGCAAGCCGGATTACTTCGCCATGCAAAAAGAACTGGTTAAGGAACTGGCCGAAAAGCTGGATATCGAGCTGAATGACGAAACGATTAATCTCCTCGATGAAAGCGGTACCGCATCCTACGACGCCGCGACTTTGTATTCCCGCGGTCTGTATTACATGGATAAGTATGACTATAAGCAAGCCTATGAATTTTTCCGGCAGGCGTACGAGAAGGATAATACTTTCACCGAGGCCAAGCGCAAAATGGATATCTATCGCCCCCTCGCCTCGGGTTAATTTGGATTGTTGCCATTAAAAGCATGAGGTAATTATGGTACGAAAAATATTACTGGCGCTTCTCATCCTGGCCGTTACGGGTTGTTCGCAAAGCCTGTACATGCAGGGACGGCATCTGGCCGATGAGGGTCGGTATGATCAGGCCGTTGAACTTTTATATCAGGAAATAAAAATAAATCCCCAAAGCGCCGAGGCCTGGCGAGAGTTGGGCGTTGTTTTCTATAAAAAGAACGATCTGATCAAATCCGAAGAAGCATTGTCCCAGGCCAATAGCATAAAACCGATGGCGAGGACAAATCTCTATCTGGGTTTGATTCATGAAAGCCGGGAGGATTTTCCAAAAGCGATCCAATCTTACCGAGCCGCCATGGGATTGGATCCAGGCTCATCCATCGAGAAAAAAATACGAATTCGTTTTGATGGCTTGATCGCAAAAAATATCCAACGCGAAGTATCCGCCGCAATAAACAACGAAGCCGGAATCAAAGCCGATACGATACCGAACAACACCATCGCGGTTGTGGATTTCGACAATACTTATCTTTCTGCAGAATTGGCGCCAATCAGTAAAGGCCTGGCGGAATTAACCGCCGTTGACCTGGCCAAAATAGGTAGTCTGAAAGTAGTCGACCGCCTGAAAATTGATGCCATCATGAACGAGATAAAAATGGCCGAATCGGGTTATGTCGATCCCGCCATGGCACCTCGAGTTGGCCGACTTGTCGGCAGCAATCGCATCGTAACCGGATCATTAGTCGGATTGGGGGATGAAGTTATCCGCATGGACGGAGTCGTCGTCAATACCGGCGACAGTTCATCGCAAGTAACCAATCCGACCGAAGGGGATATCCAAAAAATATTCGAAGTCCAGAAAGATTTTGTATTCAAAGTCATAGACAATATCGGTATTACGTTAACCGCCGAAGAACGCGACGCGATAGAGGAGATTCCGACCGAATCGTATCTGGCCTTTATGGCTTATTGCCGGGGATTGGATTACCGGAGCCAGGGATTAAATCAGGAAGCTCAACGAGAATTTCGCAATGCTCTCAAAAATGATCCCGGATTTAACCAGGCCCGAGATGAAGGAGACGCGGTCAACCGGGCCATTTCAACCGATGCGTCCACATCGGCTTCGTTTGATCAATTTGAAGCCGATATTGTCGCCGCGTCCGATCAGGAACAAACTGTATCCGGCGCGGATAATCTGCAAAATTTGAATTTGACTAAAAACGGCTTCATGCGCGACGACGGACGTTTCGGCTCAACGACAGATTCACCGTTGAGAATTGATGACCGCACAACTGAAATAATTGTCAGATATGGAACCGTTATTATTCGGGGGATTCTCGATGCAAACTGGTAAAATAATCTTAGCAGTTATAATATGCGCCATTCTAATTGGCAACATTCAGACTGCATCCGCCCAAATTGTATACGGTCAATCGGCCTCAGTCAAGGCGCGAATGACCTATACCAATTGGAGTGTTGATTACGAAAATGGCAATAGTCTTACCGTTAACCAATTTATGATTCCTGTAAACGGTTTTTTACCCCTTCGGGACAACTGGGAACTGCGTTATCATGCCGCTAGTATATCCGGTGGAGTTGAATTGAATGACGGAACCGAAAACAGCCTTTCCGGTCTTGGCGACCTTCGTTTGATGGTAAATCATTCCCTTTCTGACGATAGGTTTCTATTCAGTCTCGGATTAAATCTTCCCACTGGAAAGAAAAAATTAAACCTTGGCGAAGAATTGATCGTGATGAATCTCCTATCCCTAAATTATCTATCATTTCCGGTGCGGCGCCTGGGCGAAGGGATGGGAGTAAATCTCCTTTTCGGTGGAGCGGCCTCCAACGGTGTGTCACGACTTGGAGGAACGATTTCTTATCAATATCTCGGAGAATATAATCCTTTTGATAGTCTTGGCGACTATGATCCCGGCGATATGATTAGCCTGTCAGCCAACGGCGACACTAAAAAAGGGAATACCGTTTTTTCGGCGTCAATGACATTTTCTCTTTTCTCCGCCGATAAAGCCGATGGGCAGAAACTAAGAAAACCTTCAAGCCAATTTGAAATTTCAACGGGATTTGAAACGCATAAGCCAAAATACAGCTATTTGGGAAATGTTGCTTTACTCCTGAGGGGTCGAATAACAAATTATGACAATAATGAAGAAGTGTTTGAGCAATTGCGCCTTTATGGAAATGAATTTTTCATAAATACCGCTCTGGTTTATCACCCCGATAAATTATGGTCTTTCACACCACTCGTACAATTGAGAGTAATCGGAAACAATGAATTTGAAGATGACAATAAGCAAGGAAGTTCCGCGATTTTTGGATTTGGTGGAGAGTACGCACGAAATATTGGCGAAGGCGTTGATTTTAATACTGGAGTGACTTACTTCACCGGCGATGCCGATGGCGCCAAAATTAAACTGAGTGGATTTCAAATAACCGGTGGTCTTATCGCCGCCTTTTAAAAGAGAAAAACTATGCGGAAATTTACGTCTTATAAAAAACTGATACTTCTGGCTTGTTTAGGCCTCATTGTATATTGGATAGGCGGTTGTTCTGAAAGAATTACTAACACGAATAATGCCGAATACACAGCCGTTAGTATCAATACAAAAATTCCATCCTCAAAACTATCGGCTCTCGTGACACATGGTCTTTTGGCGGTCAATGCCCGCGATATAGATTCGACTCTGGTCGATACTTTGGAATATATCGACGGTTTTATGATAGGTGAGATCATTGTCCCAGCCGGTTCCGATAGGACTTTTACAATTCAGGTCTATGATGCTACCAATCAGCCTTTGTATTACGGCTCAGCCGTAACTGATATACTACCCGATAGCGCTATTGAACTACCTATCGAACTCCGCCCTTTCGGGTCCATGCTCAACTTTACGCCTCATTACAGTGAAGTTGTTATGGGCGATAGCGTTATAATAGATATAAATCTGTTTAACATCCCCGATCTTGGTAGTATTTCCATTGACCTTATGGTAACGCAAACCGGTCCGATGGAAATCATGTATACAACCAGAGGCATAACTCTTTGTGATAGCTGCGATGTCTGGCACGAGGGCACGGCGATCGGAGCCTGGATCAGGTATGATACCAGCCAGGTAGTCTGGTCATTAACTGATAACGTTAATGGCGACGCCCAGTTGGCTCGCTCTATATTTCGTACTTATGCCGATTGGCAGTTTGATACAGCCACAGTAAAAATCACCGCTGTAATTCAGAGCATGTATGGCAATTCCGATCAAGGCCCCATCCCTGTCAACTCGGTATATGTTGACGAATCTGAAATATTCCTTATATTTCCTCAGTAGGCGCTGAATGTCCATCGGGCGCCCAAATCAGCCAATCCGGTAATTCCCGGCGGGAGGTTTCAGGTGAAATCACGGGGTGTAAAGAACGCGGCGATTGGTTGGGGGATTGTTGTTCTATTATTATTTTTAAATCTGGGCTGTTCGGATAAAATTATAAATCACGATAATACTCTTTATCTAAAAATCTCATTTGGATATAAGCCTAATCATGCCGCCGCTTTCAATCCCGATTTTTACAGGTTAACGGTCAGCGGTAACGATTTTGAACCTATTGAAGTTATAATAACCCCTCTTGAAGGCGTCCTGGAATGCCAGGTCGAAGTCCCCGCCGGGCCTCAAAGACATTTTTTACTCGAAGGATTAACCCTTGACGGCCGCGTTATCTATCGTGGCGAAACCGTCTCAGATGTCACCGAAAACAGTGCCATTAATCTCGATATTCAAATGTATCCTGCCATACCGATGCTTAACATTACGCCGCGTTATACTAATATCTTAATGGGGGAACCGTTTACCGTCGACGTTCAGGCATATAAACTGAAGAACCTGTCAACCATATCGTTCAGTCTTGATTTTGCCGGGACGGATGGATTGGTTATTCCGGATTCGGTAATCCTTAAGGCCAACGCCAATACCGATACGCGACTTTTATCTGAATATTCCGCCACATCTGTTGCGATAAACATCCTGCAGGGTACTACCCCTGTTTCACTCACAGATACATCAGGATATGGCACTTTGGTAACATTTTATTTTCGAACTCATTCGGCGACGGCCTTAACCTCTGATGTCGCGGTTATGTCCCTTCAATTATATCAGGCAACTGAGCTTATCGGTGACTCGATTGCAATTGCCGACATCGCCGTTGACGGCGCCCTGATTGAACTATTCCGAGATATCCCGACCGGCGATGATACCCTCACTAACATAATCTGGCAAACGACCTTCGGCAAATCAGGAGAAAATTGGGGCAATAGCATCGGTCAAAATCAAGACGGTTCCTTCACAATCGTCGGGCAAACGCTTGCCAGTGCGGGCGGTATTCTGCCTTCTTCTCAGAATTGGGATATCTATTTAATTAATATCGACTCAACCGGTCGACCTCTTCTGGAAAAAACCATTGGAGGTTCAGGTAACGACGGCGGCTATGATTTGATTATCGAATCCGATGGAGTAGTCATAACCGGTTGGACAAGTTCATTTGGCAATGGCGGCGTCGATGCCTATCTGTTAAAAGTCAATGCTCACGGTCTGGTTGTCTGGCAAAATAGTTTTGGCTATACTAAAAATGACCGTAGTAATTCCATCATCCCGACCAATACCGTAGGATATTTACTGACGGGACAAGCCAATCGTTATTCCGTTCATGGAAGCGATATTTATATTATTAAAACTAGTCAAAACGGAACATCGATTTGGGAAAAAACAATTCATCTCAATGATTATGATGAAGGTATGTCGGCCATTCCGGCTTCAGACAATGGCTATATAATAACGGGAGTTACCGGATCACAACAAACCGGCGATTTCGATATTTATGCCGCAAAAATAAGCGAACAGGGAGATATCATCTGGGAAAACACTTATGGCGGCGATATGCGTGATTGGATAAAATCAATAATTGCCGCTCCGGATGGTGGATATTTATTATGCGGTTACACCTTTTCTTACGGCGTCGGAAGCTGCGACATTTATCTTATCAAGATAAACGAGGCAGGCGACTTCGTTTGGCAAAAGACTTATGGCGGAGCCGGATATGATTACGGCAGTTCAATCATAACCGCCGGAGACGGCGGGTATCTCATCGGCGGCGCGACCGGTTCGGAAGGTGCAGGCAACAGCGACGCCTGCCTTCTCAAAATAGATGAGGCCGGCAACCAAGTACTTTTTACGACCTTTGGCGGCCGCGGTAATGACGAAGCCTTCGATATATTGAATCTTCCCGAAAACAAAATTATAATAGTTGGCGCCACGGAATCTTTTGGCTCGGGCGGATATGACGCCTATGTAGTCAAAGCTGAAATCGAAATTGTCCAATAAAAAAAGGCGGCCATTCGGACCGCCTTATCGAAATTCAGAATAGATTAAAATCTATTTACTTTCCAGAATCGTATTTCCCGCTGTTTTTACGGTATAAATAGAAGCGGTATTTATCTCACCCTGACTACCCTTGATGAATAGCCCGAAGATGAATAGATATGACAAGGTTTTCTTATTCTTCCCGGTATTGTCAATATACCCGGTCAACTTAATTTTCGAACCGTCAACCGTATTGTATTCGCCTTTTGTCTCAAATTCAATAAACTCAACCTTGATATAGCCGCCTTTCCCGCCTTTACCGGCCGGTTTCACTTCGGCAACTTTGGCCATCGCCTGCGCCCCTTCTTCCACAACCGTCTTTCCCCCGATTTGAATCGGCTCGGCGAGGTAACAAATAATCGGTACATCGGCACTCATGTTTCCCGAAGAAATCTTAATTCCCGGAGCGAATTTCAACTTCACGTCGGTTCCCTGCGGAAGCTGCAGCGTGGCTCCAAATGACAAGGCCGTAAATGCAAACCAGAAAAACACAACCAGCCCCACGCAAAACGAATTTCTATATATTGTGTTGAATTTCATTATACCAACTCCTCAACCTTGACAGGTTCTACTTCAACTCCGGCATCCTTCCTTTGAGTCCCGGATTGAAAGTAATAATAATTTTCTTGCCTATATTATCAAACGAAATTTCGCCGTCCATGTCAAATATAGAAAAATCACTTTTCAAAATCTTCTTATCGCTCGCATCACGTCCCCACATCTCCGCGGCCCCCAGAGTATCGAGCGCGATATGAATCACGTCGCCTTTTTTCCATGTCAGCTTATATTCGAATCCGGACAAAACCTGGGTTTGCTCCGCCCAGGCTGGGTCTTTGCCCCTGGATGTCACCTCAACATGCAGATGCCCGTCTCCCGGAATACTCTCGACTTTATAAGTATAGGTTCTCGGATTCCACCATTTTTTGGCGTCGGAAATATAATTATTTATCATTTTCAGATTGGCCTTGTCGGCCTCGCTGTCAAGTTGACTTTTAATCGTCCTGAGTTCAGCGACCGCCCGATCAAGCCGGTAGGACGGGGAATCATTCCCGTTGACCTTATCAATCAAATCGCCCAATTCTACTGCCGCTTTCTTGGCGGCGACTTTTTGGACTTTCTTTATCTTTCGTTCGGATAAAACATCGCCAAGGGCCATTTCTTCTTTGGATAATTCTTGCCCGTAAAGCCCGCGATCCGTCTGAACCTGCTGTTGAATCGTTTGCCACACGGCCGTATCGTTAGGGTTGGTTACTCCCTGAGCGAACAAATCCCAATATACCAATGCCCGTCCACTGCGCTTGTAAAGGATCGAAGACTCGTCTCCCTGATGATAGCTTTGCAGAGATTCCAACAGACTGTTATGCTCAGGGGCGAGTATCAAAGACTGATCGGATGGATTTAACCTGGGCCATAAATTCGTATCGGCTACAACGGCCGCCATCCTGGAAATATGGCCATTGAGAAGTTGAATCGCTTCCTGCTGATTAAACCTCCTATACGCTTCCCGAATCCTCTGCGACGGCGCCTGATACTTGTCAAAAAACCATTTTACCGCCCACGATCGCTCATATTTGTCATAAGCCTGAATTATCCGCCTTCTCTCCCTGTCGGTCGTATTGAATATCTTGCCATCATAGGCCGAAATAATGTTTTCCTCAACCCGTTCCGTCCGGGGCAGTAAAAAATTATGATGATATAGAAAAGGAATTGAAAATACGACACACCAAATTATGCTTATCGTCGCGACCAGCTTGGCCAATGACCTTACTTTGGAAATCCGCTTGCTTCTTACGATTGAATTCAAAAGCCAGTAAAACGGCTCTTTAACACCTATCGGACGTATCCTCTCCGGAGGAGCATAAATCGACCGCCCAATATCGGCTCCGATTTTCTCCGGTGTCTGTCCCGTCGCCGAAATAAAAAATATCTGAAAGTCGAGAGTTCTCTCCAGAACAACCCGAAAGAAATCTTTCAATCTAATCAGAATATTCCTGACCGAACCGGCCCAGGAAGCATTGGAATTTATTCTGGGATCGGCCAGTATCTTTTCGAGAAATGATTCAAAATCCTCAGACGCCAGATACTCATCTTCTGCTTTTATCAGTGAAACCTGGTCCTCTCCGGAAAACCCCGGCAGAATATCGGACTTTGTAATAACTATCCCGATAGGAATTGGCAATCTTGATTTCAACGGCGCCAGTTTTTCAAGAATATTAATAAACGACGCCACGTGAGCCTGGCTTTCGAGTTCGGCTCCCATAATCTTGGGATCATAGAAAAACAGAATCCCATCGCATCCCGTCATATAATCTATGACTTTGTCAGCCAGATCATTCTGACCCGTTATCGCGATTGCCCTGCCGCCATAATCATAGGCCACAATCGAGATTTTTTTGCTGCGATCGAGGATAGCGTTGAATTGAAGCAATTTATCCGATGGAGTCGGGTCGGGGAATTTCTTCTCGCTTTGAAAATCAACGACAGTCCCGGCATCGGCCGCCGTCCCCAATCCCCAGAGTGAACGATAATTCGATAAAAACTCACCGGCGGTAATATTATCGGTTACCGATATCTGCAATCGTTTGGAGATTTTACACTCTTCATTGAGGACTGTAAAATATACCGTCTTACCCGAATTGGAATGGCCATAAATACCGATTCGAGTTCCCGACGGCCAGTGAGATGGAGTCTCGCCTTTTTTGCCTTTAGCCCCGCCGGCTGCTTTGGCGCCCTTTTTGAAAAATTTGAAAATCTTGCCCAATTTCATCGTCAACTACCCGCCCTGAATTTCACTGGCTTTTTGGTTAAATCTCTCCAATGTCTCCTCGGAATAACTAATCCATTTATTGGGCACATAAAACGCCAGCAAAATAAACAGGATTATCATAACCGCGTAAAAACCGTACGCCGCCGAGCGCTGACTCATCACCAATCTGAAATAAGCGAAACTTGCGAAAGCGCCTTTGATCTTTCCCCAAACCTCGGAAAAGAACTCGGCCACTTTCGACCAGAAGCTGGTCGTCTTCAGGTAATTCCATTCCTGAAGATAATCATTGTTCAGTTTGGATTTTTTGGAGAGTTTCAAAAAAGCATCAATGCGATGCAGGTGAAATTCGAGACTGTTGCGATCTGTTAATAATTCCTTGCCCAGGGAAATTCTCCTCCGAGCCAGTTCCAAAAACTTGACCGGATCTGACATCGCATCAAACGACTCGGGAGTCAATCCCGCGTCCACATCCCGTCCAAACTTATTCAAATACCGCGCCAGCTCTTTCATAAGAAACAAATTCAAACGAAAATTATTATTCAGACTGCCTTCTCTGAAAAGTAAATTAAGAAGCTGTCCCTCAAAAAACGCGATATCCCGCTTGCTTGCTCGCAGATCGCGGCAATACAAATAAGATTTATTAGACTGTCCGTCAATGTCCGCTTCCGATTCGAAGAAAGTAATCAAAACCTGCAATGTGGTCTGACGAAGGTCTGACGAGGTCAATGGCGATTTCTGTATTTTGCTCAGGAAATACTGATCAACGTTAATCGCCTTATCGCGCTGCTTTCGCAAAGCCTGAAATATGGCGTAAATACCGTTATAGGTTTGTATAAATGCCTCCGTCTTAAACTCGGCGTATTGATTCTCAAAAGTATCGATGTAGGCAAAAAGCTCGTCAATGTAAGATCTAATATCCAAATTTCATGCACCTGTCTGTCACTTTAAAGACTATATATAATTAAATCCATCTGACCCAATCCATCAAACTTCGAAGAATCCGGGGCTCCCCGGAATATCATCGTCATCTGATGGACCGATGACGACTCCAATAAATCTCGAGGATGGAGAGCGACTTTATTTCCGAATGCCAGGGTATCGATATCGACCGGATCGGTTTCACCCAATCCCCGGGCCTCATTAATCCCCAGCCGAACCTGCATATTGCGCCATTCACTATCGGAAAACAATGATTTCGACATAAGAATCACGGTATCGGAAACCGGAGAAGCGGAAGTAATATTGATTATCAGGTAACTCAATTCGCCCACTTGTTCGAGACGACTCGCCGAATAAGCCAGGTTTCGATAGGTCTTCCCGGAATAGGTCAAAGTCTCTGTAGCCATAGCCTGTTCGCCCAGCTCTTCTTTCCTGGTCTGAGCCAAAAAGGCAAACAGGTCTCGCAGCGGATTCAAAATCCCATCTATGGCCTGTATCATACCACCGATATCCTGATGATTATATTCCATTAAGATAAAAGAATCAATCGAAGCTAAGAAACTGCCAATATCGCTCCGCAACTCGCGAGTAAAAAACTTCTCGTTCAGGTAATCTTTCAAAGCCGGATAGAGGTTCAAAAGAGTTGAAACGACCCGGAATAATTTCTTGAAATAAACGATCATATCGAGAGGATGTCCGGCATTGGAGCCGGTGACAAAACCATCATTGTTTGCCGCCAGATGCAGAATTACCCGCCCCAGGGTTTCTTTGAATGCGATCTGAAGACCGGAGCTCTCCCCTTTCAGAGTTCCGCTGACGGTAATGGCCCCATGCGCCCGCGTCGATAGCGATAATAAATTCTCCACCCGATTTTTCAACTCGCTGGCCTTCTCCGAAAGCCGACTATCGGCAAAAATATTCAGACACGGGGGATAATAGTCGGGCGCAACCACAACTTCGCTGCCGTTAATATTCAACCGGGCAATCTGGATAAAACACCCCTGCGGCAAATCCGGAGGCGTTCCGACATGAAGGGAATAATCATTTGTCAGATATGGTAAACGAGGGATATCTTCCGACGGTTCGGGATCGCCTCCCGGTTTCTTGGCTTCAGGATTGACCGCCAGATAGACGGGTATAACGGTCGCATTAACATCGGCTTCGCCTTTAATAATTCTGTTTTCATCAACATTGATATAATATCCTTCCGATGTCACCGCCTGGCATTGATTGACTTCGACCCGCAATCGATTTCCAGCCAATGTTAAATTTAGAGATAATGCTCCCTGACCCGAAGCCGATTTCCGGATTAAACCGAAATTATCAGAAACGCGCAATGCGTGCCAGCGAATCAATTCTTCAAAATATTTTTCCTGGTCGGAAAGATGCTTTTTATTGATAAGCATCCCATCCTGCCAATTAACTGATTGCAATTTCATATCGCTCATTGTTCCGCCTTAATTCCATTTTCAAGTTAGCGTCGCCGGCTGATTAAGTCAAGAAAGTTGACAGATTGATATTTTAGCCGGTATGTTTAACTTTGAGTCAAATCTGAACCGAATACCCTAAAATGGCATTATTATCTTTCTCTCCAATGATTGTCTGATTGTCCGAAACTTGAAAAATCAGTTTATATTCCAGATTGCTTGGCATACATAGGCCAAGTAAAGTCTCCAATTTCTTCCGTTTTGATTTGCCCGGCAAGAAATCTTTAATCTCATCCCGCTTGATTCCGCCAACGCGTACGCCATAACAGGAATCGCATTCGGTAAAAGATTTGCCCAAAATCAATTCCCGCCCCAGCCTGCCGGTCATCGATCCGAGATAATACCGCAGGTCATTCGGAATTTCATATTCGCGCGGGAGATTTTCAATTATTTTAAATTTGTAACCCAAAACAGCCTGGAGAATTTTCTCAACACTGACGGCATTCCCAGCCCATTCATTAAAAATAGGCAATAACGCCGCCCAAAGAGAGTGACCGCTGTCGCTTCCCGTTTCTTTTTTAACATCAAAATCGAAAAGAGCCAAATACTTTTCCAGATATTCCCGTTCGACAATTCCGAAATTATATTTCAAAGCATGGTATCTTGTTTTGGATTCAAAGCGAATTACGGCTCCGTCAAAAGGCGCCATAAAATGCCGGGAGCCCTGCTCCCAATTGCCGCGAGCAAACCGGCCTTCCAGGCCATAAAAAAACTGATAAGGCATAAAGTCAACTGCGCTGAGAAATCCAATCTCTAATGTTATCGACGCATCCTTGCGCAAATCAGATTCCGGAGACGGACTCTGATTGAGAACCTCGCCTTTATAATTCTCATATTCGCCAACCGCCAGAAGATTTATCCGATCAATGTCAATTCCCATGCGAGTAAGCAAATTGAGAGCGGTCGTATAATGAAACGGATGATGCCGATGACAAAAATCGGGCATTTTATCTTTGCCGAAATATATCATCCCGGAATAATCTCCACCCGATAGTGCGTATTTACAGGCGAACGGGATTTCAGGAAAGCCGCCAGCCTCGTCTTGAGAAGCTCAATTTCATCCTCGGAATAAAACTTATCCTTTTTTACCGTAACTTTTGCGATAATGCATCTTCGAACGCCGGAATTCAATCGCTCGATACCGTTCTCACACTCGGCGCCCACAATTCGCGGATCAAAAGTCTTCGCCCATCTTGAAATCCCCGAAAAACTCAGCGACCGATCCCGATTACGCAACCTGGCCGCCACCTCCGTCATTATTTGTTTTTCGGTCTTGGCCGGAATCGCTCCATTGACCGGAATTATATTAATGGCTGAATCAATCCCCGGATGGTTCTCATATAATTCCTCGATCATCCCCGCCTCAATGCCATTAGCCTCAATCCCGGCAGTGACAGAATAGTTGACCGTTATCGATTCCGGAGGAAGTTCAAGTTCCGACGGAAAATCAAACCATAAAACAAGCCGGTTATTGCGCTCTTCCGGTGAATAAAATCTATCAGATGACTGCGTAATCAAATGACGCGGAGTATAAGTTCGCCCATGACTATCAACAACACTGGTAATCTCGAGAATACTGGATAAATCCTCGGGCAATTCCACCTCCACCAAACGATTCCCGCCGGTATGTTTGAAGAGCGTCAAATCGTTTTTATTGACCGCGATAAAACTATCGAAATTTATTTCAAATGATGATTGTAATCGTGCTTTATCGCCACCCGACTGTAAATCGAGGCGTATCCAGTATAAATGTTCCAGATCATCAAGATCACGCAATCCATCTTTTTCGGCCAAATCAACCAGTTCCGGATCGGCGGGCCCCAGCTCCCAGGTCGATGCAAAATTTTCAGGAAGGACAATAAAACTGTCTTCCAGAGATTTGAACAACTCCGAGCTATTCCGCAATCCTCCCCAATCCGAATAACTGCCATTCTCGGCGAAAATCGATTCCAGCGAACTGGTTAAACCGGGGCAAAAACCGCAGTCTTCCTGAAACGAACCAAAATTCGACCCGGGATACCACCAGGCCCAGCGAAGCTGTTTGAGAACATTGGGGATGCCGCTCAAAAAAATCGTGCTTCCTGTCAAATCAACCGGGGATCCCGAATAATCGAGTCCAATATATATCTGATATTTTGCTCCTGCCGGAAATGACGTTCTTATCCGGGACGTTGACGACATTTCTTCCTCGCTTACAGGAGATAAATCGACCAGATTGTCATCGACACGAACAAATACTTTATCAATGCGGACATCCAGCAATTTTTCGGTTTTAAGCGGTGAGAAGAAAAACGTCTGCCCCCCTTCACGCTTTTCTTTATAAAAAAATTTGGTATGGATATCAACCTGAACTAAGGGGTCTTTAGTTTTGCACTTCATAACCGTAAACGCCGGAACCGGCCAGCGCATACTTTCCGGACACATTGACCGGATCAGAGTATTGACGGCCACGTCCCAGACCATATCCAGCCGACCGTCAATTCTTTCCAGTTGCTGCGCGTATAACTGGAGTAATATCCTCATGACCGGATCCATCCGTTCCGGAGCGGCCGGTATGGTATTGTCAAAAGCCCGCAATTGCCGATGCATCTCGGCAAAAATTTCCTCTTGTGATTTGGATTTTGAATGACGTATGGCTTCGGATTTATCGTTCACATTTTACCCCAGTAGATAACTCGCCTCAAATTTCTGCTCTTCGTTGTCTTCTTTGTAATTGCCGGTAACCTTAATCGCCATACTCACCGAGTGCGGCGTGGCACCGTCAATTCTCACCAGCGAAACAGAAATATTATACAATCTTTTTTCATACTTATCTAACGCGTTTCGCAAATTGGATCGGATATCGGCCTTATTGGCGGTCAGCAAATCCGAAAATTCCTTTTCCCAGATATCACTGCCATAATCAGGTTCAAAAGGTAGTGATCCGCGCCGCGTGCACAGGATTAATCCGATTGAAAACTTAATCGATTCATCAAGCTTGGCGCGGTCGAGGTATCCTTCCCGCAAAACAAAAGGTAACGCTAAATTTTCCATAGAAGCCGTTAATTTAATTGTATCGGGGTTCCTTTTACGGTAACCATTGTTCCCTCTATTTTATATTCAATACCGGCCTTGGTTGCCATATTCATACTCGCCTCGGATTTAATATCGCCACCGGATTTGATTTCAATCTGGCCGCCATCCAGTACAATCTTGCTGTCAGCCTTGAGTGTAATATTTTTCGATTTTATGGTCACGTCTCCGTCTGTCTCAACCGTAATCGACGGACCGCCGGAATCAATAATCACCTGGCTTCCATCGGCGGCAATTATCCCGATCTGTTCCCCCCCGCCGGAATCATTAATAATAATTTTATTGCCGCTCTTGGTTATAAAACCCTTAACACTATTATCATCCGTGCCGGTATCGCTATGCGGCGCGTTATCCTTATTATACAGGGAGCCGATTACAATCGGTAAATCAGGCGATCCCTGTTCATAACCGACCAACACTTCATCGCCGATTTCAGGTACAGAAAACCAGCCGCGGTCTTGCCCGGCATGGGGTACGGCGACCCGAATCCAGATGGTGTCGTCGGCGTTCCACGGGAACTTGACCTTGATGCGACCCATTTTATCCGGATCAATGTTATCGACTACTTCGGCCGTTTGTAGATTGGTTACCGACGCTCGAGCCGAATGCGATTTGGGAAAGGCGACATCAACCGGTGTGCACTCAAATTTATTGGTATAGCTGCCCGCTCCAAAAGTATGATGGACTTTGGTGACCCAATAAGTGCCGTCCAGTTTACCCAAGCCACCGGCCTTGACGCATTTTCCAGGAGCTATCTGGGGGTGGCTGCAGGTGCCCTGACATAAAATCATCTTTCCTATAGCTTTATTTCTCTCGTTTTGCAGTACTTTGTCGAGCCCTTGAGCGTCTGCTACAAATTTGGGAGCATCGCTAAATCCGGATTCCGTATATATTTTTTTGGATGCTTCCGTGCTTTTCTTGGACGTCTCGGAAATTGAAGATTGGGTTGGTAATGATTTCGAATCCTGATCAAATGTTTTTTTCTGTTCATAGTTATAAACCGACGATGTAAACTCGGCCGATGCCGTTCCCCAACCATATACAAAGCCGCCCAAGGTATATCGCCAGGCCAATTCTATGGTGTTTGATTGATGGGCCTTTTCGACATTGAATTTTTCACCGTCATAATATGCATACAATCCCGAACCGGATGCCAAACGCATAATAAATTCAAAATCAGTTTCGCGATATTGAACGCAATATTTCATTTGACCGCCGGTCGATTCGACATTTCCAATAGTAATGGGATAATTGCGCAAAATTGAACCGATTACATCGGATGCACTCTGATCCATGAAAAAATTATTGTGCCTGGCCCCGTCCATTGCTATTGTCGGGCCATGTGCAGTAATAATGCCTTCATTTATTCCATCAATTCTATTTCTTATCTGGGTTTTGGTTATGATTCCCACGAAAGTTGACTTAATTGGTCTAGGTTCATCCGGCACCTCCATTTCAACTTCAAAGGATATCGACTTTCCCAAAACATCTGAATAACCGATTGAATCAGATAACTCATTTTCTTTCTCATCGAAACCATATTCATGAATTACAATCTTTACCACATGGTGAGAATCAATTGTCTGGATTATTTCGATTCGGTTAATATCGGAGCTTTCGATTTTCTTGCCATCAATCCATAATTTAATCGCAAAAACACCCGAAATACCTCCCCCATCTTCAAGGAGATCATCAGAAAATAGATCTATTGTCTTTTCGTTATCGGAATATTCTTCTTCTTCACTCACCATTATGCGGCCTGTGGATAAAATTGTTAAACGGGCGGGATAATAAATCCCGCCCGGTAATGCGATTAATTATTCTTGCCAGCGGTTGTCGATCTCCGCGTCGGCGATAGTCAATTTATGGCAGGATATTTCGAAATACTCAGAAATCTGATCTTCGGGATTATTTTTAACATGAGGGACTTGTTCCTCATACTTAGTGATAAATCCTTCTTCCCAGGTCAGCTCTTTCATCGCCGCATCGTCAGGATTGTTGAAAGTAACCTTACCCGCTTTCCAGTTCGGCTTGCTCGAATCCATTGCCCAGCGGGCGATATCAACCGTTTCATCCGATTCGCGGGTTATTTTAATGACACCGGCGTGGGCCCTGTCAGACGGGCGTCCGGTTTCATCCTTGGCGGTGTACAGGCCATATTCGACCTTGTAAACGTTTTTGTACACAACTCCATCAATCTCCAAAATTGGTCTCCGTGCCATAACTGGCTCTCCTTATTTTTAGTTATTACAATAGGTTTTTTACTTATCCTTCACATTGGTTGCGTTATCCTCATTCCACGCTGTGAATTCAATATTGAAAGTCCGCGCCGGATATTTGGGATTAAGAGCAACCTTGATATCGATCTCCTGGCGTTTACGCATTTCATCATCGGCGAAAATCTCAACTCTGTAATCCTGCAAAATATTATCCCCGCCCGAAATGGCCTTCATGAATTTGTCGATATCGCGACGCATAGTATCGACAAACTTCTGATCAATAACCGAAAAAGTCTGTTTATTCAGATAATTTCTCAATGTCTTGTACACATAATCATAAGTCCGGCGAATCGAATATATATTGAACGTCTCTTTGGTAAACAGCGTCGCGGCACCCATTGCCACCGCCGTACCTTCAAAACTAACCATTGGATTAACGCCCTTTTCATTTATCTTGGAGGCATCCGGTTGATTAGCCTTAAACCGTAAGTACTTGGCGTCGGCTATCTTACCGTGTTTAAATCCGGCCATTGGCTGCTGCATACCCGCTGTCGTATCGCCCTGATACATCTTGCCGGCCACGACCGCCGAGGGCGGTATCCACATATCTTCATCCTCATATTCATTGGCGGCTCTGGCCTGAACATAGTTGGCGAACAGCGATACGTATTGCTTATAATCGTCGATTCCGGCCAGACTGGCGTAACTAGGATCGTCAAGCATATCCATAACCTCATCGACCGATTCAAAATCGGGTAAATCGGTCATAACATGGACTTTATTGGGAAGTCCCAGCATCCGAGCGAAACCGTCAATATTTTCAACGCTCCCCAGATATCCCGGAACGACAGCCATCGAGAAACATTCTTTGATACTCCATTCCCGGTACAAATCAGCGACCGCCTTGGAAACTTCCTCAAATTTCTCTTTGTCATCAGGGTTGGCCAATTCTTCAGCGCTGGCATTAACGAAATAAGCGTTTACCTTTTCATCCGGTTCCTGTTGCGCATTGGCAAAAAACTTATCAATTGCCCGATACGTTGTTTCGATTTCGCGGTTGGCACGATGCACTTTCTTCATGTTTTTCTTAAGATTCTCTTCCAGCTTGGCCGATTTTTCGCTGAGTTTCTTGCGCTTATCATCGTCCGCTTCATCGGCGGCGAGAGCGTTAATCCAAGCGTCCAGCCTTTGCGCCAAAAGCTTGCGCTGACCCGCGAAATCTTTCTTGTTCAGAAATTCCTTGCGCTGGAAACTCTTCTTGGGATCCAACCATTCAACCCCTCGAACCAGATCGCCATCCGGAGTCTTAAACGACGGCATTAGAGCCGATAACTTCTTATAATCGCCGAAATTCTCGCCCAAAATAGATGCGAATTCCTCATCGGAAATCTTTTCTATCTCAACCGCTTCCTTTTGGGGTGCGGCATCGGCGGTTTCAGCCTGCTGCGGCTGCATTTCATTTTTTTCTTCTTCGCCCATTTATCCTCACCTCTCTTTATTCTTCGCTTAACAGGTCAATGTAATACCTGGCGAGTTTTAGAAGCGCTTCCTTCTTGTCTTTGTCCGCCAGAGTTTTCTTCAGGGAATTGTTTTTCTTCAATTGTTTTTCGAGATCATTTAATATCTCTTTCCCATAATACACTTTTTGCAAATAATCATTCTGGTCAATCAGTTGCTTACTGCCGAAATCTTTCATCGCCTTAATCTCGAAATCGGCATTGACCTGTTCCCCATCCGTGGAATCCATCTCGACCGAAAAAGACGGACGATATTTCTCGAAAACTTCTTTGAGATTGTTGCACCGCACCGGAGTCACGTCGGCGTCTTCATCGTTGTTCAGTTTCGCCGCATAAAGAAGTTTGTTGGAGGGGAGTAATTCCACCGGGATGGAATCGTCGCGCTTTATCTTTTCAGTCGCGCCCAGAATAAATTTGGCCATCAAATCCTCCGTTTTATTTAAGTTTAATCTCTATTTCTTTTTCGAAAATACATACTCTTTATTCTTCACATCTATCTCAATCTCATCGCCGGAGGATACATCTCCGGTAATGATATCCACCGATAACTTATTAATGATATCCTTTTCTATCGTTCGCTGAATCGGCCGGGCTCCTAACTCAGGCGTATAACCGTCTTTGGCAAGTTTGGCTAATGCCTTCTTTGATAAACTCGCCTGTATATTCTGGTCTTTAAGTAATACGCACAGATTTTCAAATTCCAAAGCCGCGATTTTCTCTACCTGTTTCTGCGTAAACGAATGAAATATGATAATATCATTAAGGCGGTTGAGCAGTTCCGGACGGAATTTGGAAAATAAAAACGACCGTACTTCTTCCATATCAAGGTCGCGTCCCTCGCGGTCCGCTTCCAGAATTTTCTCGGCGGCAAAATTGGAGGTTAAAACCACAATCGTATTGGAAAAATCAACCGTCCTTCCCTGCCCGTCAGTCAAACGTCCGTCATCCATCAATTGCAATAAAACATTGAAGACATCCATGTGAGCCTTTTCAACTTCATCAAGAAGCACCACCGAAAACGGTTTTTTCCTGACCGCTTCAGTCAAAAGTCCGCCCGCCTCATACCCGACATATCCGGGAGGCGCGCCAATCATTTTGGCCACCGAATGTGACTCCATATACTCCGACATATCCAACCGCACCATCGCGTTTTTATCATCAAATAAAAATTCGGCCAATAGTTTGGGTAAATAGGTCTTTCCCGTTCCGGTCGGCCCCAAAAATAAAAACGATCCTACCGGACGATACGGAAGCTTGAGACCCGAACGCGCTTTGCGAATGGCATTACAAATAACCTTGATAGCCTGATCCTGCCCAATGATTTTCCTGGACAGATAAGATTCCATATTTATCAGGCGGTCTTTTTCGGCGGTCAGCATTTTTGTCACGGGAATCCCCGTCCGACGGGCAATCACAGCCGCGATATCGGCATCCTCAATCCGGGGTTCCAGATTATCGACAACCGGCTTGAGGGCTTTTAACTTTTCTACTTTGCTCTTATAATCAGCCTTGAGATCATTCAGATTAATCTTTGTTTCCATTATGCCGACTCCTTGTTGGCAACTTCAACGCGATGTCCCCAGTATCCGTCAAGCATATCAACTTTGCGAGCGAATTCATCGAACGCGATTCGCAGTTTTTCAAAATCTTCCTTGTCTTTATCAGGATCCTTGCCTTCGCATTCGGAAATCAGTTTTTCCACATCCCTGGCTTCTTTTTCCACGAGCGGAATATGTTTCTTAGCATATTCCTCTTTGACGCTAAACTCCGAACCAGCCTCGTCAATTATATCGAGAGCGATGTCGGGCAAATTTCTTTCGCTCAAATACCGCTTGGCATATTTTACAGCCCCGATAATTGCCTCGGATGTATATTCAATCTTATGATGCTCCTGATACTTGGAAATTATTCCTCGGGCAATACGAATAGCATCATCAAGGTTTGGCTCCTCGATGCGGATTTTTTCAAATCTTCTCTCCAGGGCCTTGTCTTTTTCCAAATGCTTGGTGTATTCCTCTTCGGTCGTCGCGCCAATAAGCCGAATTTGTCCACGGGCCAGAGCAGGTTTCAATAAATTGGCGGCGTCAGTTCCGCCGGTCGTGCCGCCAGCCCCTACGATAGTATGAGCCTCATCAATAAATAAAATCACTTTGCCCGCCGTCTTGACGACCTCTCCGATAAGATTTTTTAGTCTCTCTTCAAATTCACCTTTATACTTGGCTCCCGCCACCATCGCTCCCATATCAAGTTCCATTACCTTAACATCTTTTAGAGCCTCAGCTACTTCGCCATCGACTACAGACTGCGCGAAACCTTCCACGATTGCCGTTTTACCAACCCCCGGGCCTCCGATTAAAACCGGGCTGTTTTTGCGCCGCCGCAGAAGAATCTGAACAACTTGTTGGATTTCTTTATCCCGTCCGATCACAGGATCGAATTCACCGGCCGCGGCTCGATTAGTCAAATCGATACAATATCGCAGTGTCCCCGATATTTTTTTCTCTTCGGACGCGGCAGCTCCGGCTTTCTTTTCGGCTGTCGCCGTTATCTCCTCGATTGATTTGCTGTCGGCGATGGCTCGATAGATATCTTCCTTGGTGATTTCGAGCTTTTCCCGTACATAAGGTGCCAGTTGCGATTTGGGGTCGAATATGGCGATAAATATGTGTTCCGGTTCTACCAGCGCGTCATATAATTTCGTTTTCTCCTCAATAGCCCAGTTTAATACTTCCTGCACCGAAGGCGACACCGCCACTTTTTCCCGGGTTGAGCCCCGGCTTGATTGATCTTTTAAATGGGTCTCGATGACCGATTCCAAAAAAGCGATGCTCTTCCCCAGCTGATTGATAATCGACTCCACCTGCGACCCTTCCTGCCGGATAGTCGCGACTAATAAATGTTCGACTTCGATTTCAGGATGACGAAATGACTGTGTGATCTCGCGAGCGTTTTTTATTAATGCCCGTGAATCCGAAGAATAGTTGGCAATATCCATATTCGCCTTCTTTTCGATTCGTTGTTAATATTGTATGCGCATGTCAAATTATGCCGGCAATTACCCTGCCTGCGATAACCCCTTATTTTACAATAACTACCACGCTGTTGTCAACTACTAATTCTGTCTGCCGCATCAATTAATCTTCAAAAAAGCCTTTAATATCTTTTCGCAACGATGGCATCGAACCACATATGAATTTGTTGATCGCTCATGCCCGCACTGGAAGGAATATTGCCTTCAATTACCGGAGTTATTTTGAGAACCGCAAAGCCGATTTCGTTTTTTGTATACCACCAGCGTAATAATTCCACCGGAGAGAGCTCATAAAACTCCTTATCCTCAATTTTCTTATGCGATCCAAAATAGGCGCCCTTATTGTAATCATCTCTCACCAGTTCCATTTTTTCCGAATTTAATAATAACTTACGGGCCACACCATTAAGTCTTTGTTCCGATTTTAATCCACTTTTTTCAAATTCTTCCAGGGTCAATTCATTCGGCGTGAGTACAATGACCAACATATCCATTTGATGCCAAACTTCAACTCCGAAATCAATTGTCTTGTACTTAAAATACAGCGCATCCGGCTCGTTTTCCCTTCTATGATGTATTTTTTTTAAGGCGATCGCCGGAACCGAAAAATCATCGCTTAATAAATCCTCCTGCCAACTTTCCGCCGATCGTATTGCCGCTCGCGGACCTTTGCCCAGACTATCAAAGTCAATATCCTCAAATTCGAAAAAGATGGATGAGAGTCCGTTTGACTTCAATTTATTTTCCAGCCATTCCGATTTCATAATTTTCTCCTTATCACCGTTTTTTTCCTCCTGCGAACATCCGGCTCCAAAAAACAAAAACATGACCAGAAAACCCATTATAACCGAACGACCAACGGAGTGGCAATATAGTTCTCGAAGCATAGTTTACCCCGGCAAAACTTCCGCGGCCATAGGTGGAGGCGGCCAGGGATTTCTATGATGCGTACTCCACCACAAGCAGCTTTCCTGGCCGTCGGTCAGGCAAAATGTCTGGGCGTACAAAAATTGCGTACCCGGCTTGGGAACATAATAGCACCAGGAAATCAAAGCGCAAACTTTTTCCAGGATTTCGCTTGGGGAATCCTCAATAGGCCCGCCGCCGCCATAATATTTTGTCACTTTGTTATCCGTAAATCTAAAAGTCGCTTCATAAGTATTCCACCCCGGCAGCCATGTCACTCCGTCTCCCGCAGTTGCATGATCGACCATGGATACGATTTCTTTTGGAAAATGTTTATGATGTTCGGAATTGGCTGAATGGGGAGGTCTTTTGCTGGAAGAGCGCTTTTGCTCTTGATAAACGGGAGACGCCGCTGCCCAGGCTTTGGCGTAATCGTTATGACTTCGGGTCATCCCCTTTCCTTTTGGCTTGGCAAAACTGGGCCAGACAAAAACCAACTGTCCCTTCAACCCCAGCATCGCCGCCGCGCTTTCAATAAACGAACAAATAGTCATACACTGACCCCGCTCATCATCAACCACCAGTTTCCATGGATTTTTATTCCCGTTGGCGCTTAAATCATATGAACCGTTATAACTTTCCCAGATAGATTTTACAATCTCATGCGGGTCTTTTTTCTTTTGTGCTATTAAGGCGGCATACCTGACTCGATTGGCTGTCAGATAATTATGATTCTTTCCGTCATTATTCGCCATCGGCCAGCTTTTAGCCACTTTAGGGGTGCCGGTTGTTATATATATATCGTGCTTGGACGTTCCGGCATCTTGTATATTGAGGCCATCACCCTGAACACTCCATTTAATCTCATAATCTTCGACAACGCCCACTTCTTCAAGAAGTTTATCATCAGCCGTTACGACAACTTCAACAAAACCGCTGACAAATTTCGTTTTCCCCGACTTAAATGATAAACCTGGATGTTTTCCGGTCCCAATTAGTTTGCCTTTGGCAGACAGGCAATTTACCGGCTCAACCTTCATCTTCACCTTCATTTTAATTTTCTGTTTCCAGGTATGGCTTATCGGAAGAGCTTCATCATCGTTTTTGCCGGCAATAAACTCGGGTTTTTCGATTTTTTTTCGTTCATCCCCGTTTTGCGGATTTTTCCAATCGTCATACTTAGCCAGCATCACATGATGATCGGTTATATAAGTAATCGATACCAATTTTATGCTGGCAATCGGCTTTTTGCCAGGACGCTGCCGGGGTGCGACTACTTTAATTCGCTTTCCGCTGGCCGCCGCAACTTGATTCGCCTTAACCCCGGGTACCCAGATTACTTCGCGGGGATGTATTAAATTGGGATCGGGATGAGATGCCTTAAATGCTTCATTTTCAGAATGATTGTATATTATCCGCCAGTGAGCGACACCGAAGCGCCGCGCAATTCCGGACAATGTATCACCTTTTCTAATTGTGTAATGAAATCCATCCTTATCGCACATTTAATCTCTCTCCGGTTCAGAGACCTCAGCTTCTATTGCCTCGGGGAATTCAACCCTCACTCGTCCGGGCGGAACGTCATCAATCCGGATATTGCCATCGCCGTCCGTTTTGCCCTTTTTCTCGCTACCGTCCGGAAGAATCAAAACATAATCCTCGTTTGCGATTGGCACTTCCTCTTCGTCGAGTAATTTTATTTCCACAAAATCCTTAAATTTCAAAAGTTTTGATTCCTGCTCGCGACCGAATTTCTGCCCGTTAATTTCGATTACAAAAAAGTATTCGGGTGGATTATAGCTGCTTCCGTATTGGTCAAGTTCTTCCTGCGTCGGGATTTCATCGGTATCCTCGTGATATTCATACTCCCATTCGATTTCAATCTTATTTTCCCGGATATTGGCAGGTATTTCACAAATGCGGTCGTGAACGCCGTCACTGTCATATTCATAAATAGTGATTTTTGCCTCATCGTTATCGCGGCACCCGGAAACATCAGCCGATAATTTCAGAGTATCTCCCCGGCGAGCCTCTTCCGCGCTCCATCGCATATTGCTTACGACAATTCGCGGGCGGGCCAGAATTCGATTAGATTCCCCGGAAAGACCATTGGCCGATAGTTTCACTTCAAAGTAAACTTCCTCATCCGCCTCCACATCATCAGGAATATCAAACGAGCCGACAAAAACATTATTTCTTATAGTCGAAGAGATTTTTCCCAGACTACTGCCGCCTGATGATTTTCCGGTCACTTTTATCTTGGCCCCATTACCGACAAAAGCCGTTATTATTTCAAATTCCGCCTTGCCGCCGATGGGTGCCGAACCCGATCTCCATCGGGTCGATGCCATCGAAGAATCCAGAGTTATTTCATGCTCGGTATCGGTTGATTTTGTAAACTTCAAAGGCATAATTACTCATCATCCGAATGCGGCACAGGCTGAAACGAATTTATTATTCCGTCCACTTCATGCCTGAGAGTTTTTAGAGTTTTCTTTGAAAAATTGGCCGAAAAATTATATCCGGTGCCCTCAATGATTAAAAATAGTAACTTCTGAAATACCATCTTTCCATCGGGAGATATCCACTTATAAACGCATTCATAAGCGGCGTTGCCGTTTGGCAGAGTCTTATCTTCTTCTTTGATAATCGCGGCGTCGGGCATAGCGGTAACGGCATTGTCTATCCGTTCCCGGGCGTATTCATATAAATCAGCGTCGCCGATTTCAGGTTCAACGCTCAAATTAAGAATATGCTGCATCCCGCCGTCTTCCAGACCCATGTATAAAAACGTTGTCCGGTCTACCCAATTATCCGAAAGCTCCAATGTGAATATATTGTTTTTCATTTCCTCTATCCCGTAATTTGTTTCTCATCCAAAAAATTTAATCTATCTTAATCTTCATCCAACCGTTTATTAAACAACTCCATCAGAACTTCATTTACTTCATTCAAAGGTTTAACCAATTTATCATTTAATCTGCCAAACTCATGCGACCAATCAATTATAACTTCATCATCAATCACAAGACGCAATCTTTCAGTGTAATTAACATCCGGAGGAGTTGGTACAAAATCTTCATCAGGTACATTGCTGTATCGCGGCACGTCTATCTTTTTTATTTTCTTCCAGACCGACTTAAATTCATTGGTGCTCAGAGTTACCGTTTTTTGCTGCAACGGCGAATCTTCAGGTTGAGGTCGTTGAGTGTTTGTAGAATGAGGCTTATACGAAACGGTGAGACTATCCCCGATTTTCTGCAATTTCGGACCGTATGAAAACTTGTAAGTCAATTTTTCCGGCATTTGCTCGTTTTCCTTACAGGATACGTTTAATCCGCCAATCAAAAAAATACCCAACAACGCCGAGATTCCAACTTTATATAAACTACCCGATAGCATAGAGAGTATCCCTGCTGGCGACAAATACCTGCCCATTCCCGTCGACAACGGGAGGGGTCACGATCGGCTCATCGATGACCGTTTCAAAATAATATTCACCGGCTTCATTGAGATGATAAACCATATCGGTTGAAGCCACGAGAATTGAACCGTCGGAGAGAGCCGTCCCAAAAAGCAAATTGCCGCGCAATGGCTTAAAAGTCCAATCCACCGCGCCATCCTTAATCGCAATTAACATTGATGAAGTCAGAATAAATACATGCTCATCCGACAAAATCGGCGGCGCAATTGGTTTTACCGGCGGAATATCAAGATTCTCAGAATGTGCCGTTAATTCACCGTTAAATTCCGCAATCGCCACTTCCAGCCCTTTCGGGCCGCACCCCGCAAAATACAATTTTCCGCCCTTGCCGCAACTCATCCAGGCGGTATGCTGTTCAAGCGGAAACGGAAACTGACTGACAGGCTCGGGCGTTCGATTCTGACTATCGAGGTCAAATACGACCAACTCGCCCTGTATAGATGTTACGAAACGGCGATTTTCAATATCGGCCAGAGGTATCAGCGGGCTTCTATTCCCTTTGAATATACAACTCCAATCAAATCCCGGCATGGTCCCCGTAAGCAGATAGATGAGCATCTCATCAGAAGGCTTATCATGCGAAGATGTGTATTGTAATTGAGCGACAAGTCCTTTTTCCAGAGGCTCGAAGAAAACCAAATCAGAATTTTTGGTTATTCCCGACAGAAAAATATCATGCGCTTTCTTTCCATCAACCACCGATACCGCATGAATTAAATTTACGGAATCGGCTGATCTATAGTTGATTAAATCATTTTGCAGCGCTACCTGACACCCGTAATACTTGTCGCGTTTCCATAGCTGTAAACCCTCGGAAGAATAAACGAATATCTTCCGCATTCCATCGACGACTATTTGATTATCAGAACTCAGAAGCAGGCGAGATTCGGCCGACACTTTTTCATCGCCGGTAATAATTCGCCTCCAGGCAATATCTCCCCCAGAGGTAACATTTTGGTTCACCCATCCGTCATGGCGGCTGTTAGCAAAATATCGACTATATATATCGCTCATAATCCAAACCCTAAATACTATAAATCATTAATAGCATAGGCGTGGGTAGCGTCACCGTAATGATTCTGCACCCATGCGACAATTCTTGCAAAATCAGCCTTTACCAAATTGCCCGTACCGGTTTCGCCGAACAAACGCCGAATAAGTCTTGTGCGCAAATCCGCCCCACTATCCGCAAGATCCCCCCAATCCGCATTTATTACTTTACCAGCGTTAGCGACACTATGCGCGGCTTGGAATTTTATCCTTAAATCAAAATGAGCGTCACCCGGCGCCGCTCCGGCGTAAGAAAAAGCGGGAGCGCTGCCGGTGGTATCAAGCTCATAAACCTGATAATGGGGAACGAAATACAAATAGATATTTTTAAAACCATTTGCAGCGGTAGTGCAGCCAATTCGGAATTTATCATTGAGCATAGTTCCCAGCGCGGTGTTTAAATTCTGCGCCCACGCTCGGGCGTTTGCGAAATCCCAGTCATCCGGATTGTTATCAAACTTTATCGCCAGTTTCGTTCTCACAACCAGGATTGAATCAAAAACCTGACCTGCATGAATCATACGGCTCAACTCACCATCGCCAAGTTTATACAAAAGCAAATCACAATCAACATCCGGTTCGATTGTGTAATTTATTTCGGTCCGAGCCGCCTCGGCCACATTACGATTTGCTTCTTCAAGTCGAAAATTATGAGTTAAAGTGTCTGTTGCCTTGCATGTTAATTTGAATTCGGTATTATGAAAAAAATCGTAAAGCGGTTTTGTATTATCCGCCGAATCGTCATGTAACCAGCAGACGAATTTCCAAAAATTTCTCATGCGTGCCGTGCGGTTTACGCGCATTCTTGACAATTTATCGCACATATACGGACCGCCTTCAGCCGTATATGGCTGATTGTACCTGGGCAAATCACCCCAGTTATTATCAGAGCTGTCTTCAAAATCATATAGATAATCATCCCAGTTGCCCGTCGCGTGTCCGAATTCATGATGATTGGTTAACACATTGTAAGTATTCCCGTCAGTATCCGCCAGGGCATTATCAGGATCGGGCGTCCCAAAATAATTGGGATCATCTTCATAATCACGGGCACGCAGCTGCGCTTCTTCCGGCATCGTCCAGGCGCCCGAAGCCGCCCCGCTGCTGAGAGTATTGGCGATGATATTGGTCACTGCCTTGGCTTTGCCTCCGCGACCGCTTTTCTTAACTTCAAAAAAGTGAAACGGCCGAATAATAATATCATGCGGGTCCGGAACCGGTTCCGCGTCGGGAGGAGGAGGAGCCGGCGGAGGACCATGCTTTTCTATCAAATAATCCTTATTTGATCTTTTCATCGCGTTATTCATACCCTCTTCGCGATGATTGGTCACGTCGGCAACCGTCCCTCGTTGTCTCCCTCCGGACTTATTAACCCGAGTCAGGCGGGTCGACCAGTAAATTATCAGATAGGCCAGCATCTTATCATTGAACGCGGCGCAATTATGAATATAATGCATCTCATAATTACCCACCGCCGCCAAATTATTTCTTTTTCTGAGACCGTAATTCTTTGTCCGGGCATCGGCGTCATTTTTTGCATCAACCACTTTCTTAATATGTACCGAAGTATCTTCCAGCACCGCCAGACGAGCGCCCAGAACGTGATTGCGGCTAAATCTGAAATTCGGATCCCGGTCATGCGATCTCTTGTCATAAACATCATAAAATTTACCGGCAAAACAAATTACCCGAGTGTCATCGGGCACATCGGTAATTAGATTTCTACTAAATTCATGGTTGGTGAAACTTGGCTCATCAGCCTTGGGATTGTGAATCCGCAGCGCCTTGAGTTTTTTTAAATCATAGGCGACTTCCGGCATACCGGCGATATCGCGATGTTCAATATGAAATAAAGCATAACGGGAATCATTGCTCAGGTTACGATCGGTCGTGCCGTTCGGACGCAAATCCTTAACCTGCTGGCTTCGATTGTTTTTAGCCAATACGATATCATCCAAAGAAAACAACAAAGACTCGCTGGCTTTGGTTTTATTATTTCTATAAGGCTTCAGGCGAAGTTCACTCCTGACAACCTGACGATAACGAGCCCCTTCCAGATTATCCCCGTCCTGATATCGTGTCCAGTACTTTCGGGTGGACCATTTATACGGCAAGTCATAATATTTCTGCCGGTCCAGAGCCGTTAAAGCCGTTACCTGCGCCGTTGATAGAGCTCTCCTTTCCGGTACCGCATCCTCAGCATCGGTATAAAGAAATATCGTGTCGGTCGGCGGGTATGGATCGCCCGGAACCGTCTCAAATCCAAAATGAATTTGATTTCGAATCCTGTTTTGCGGTACCTTGACCGTATATACTCCGTCTTGAAAAGCCTGCCGTACATTTTCTACTTCCCGACGCCGACGCCCCGAGTACGCCTTAATCTCCAGACAATTGATAACCGCTTCCACCGAATTTTTTGCCCGATTATAGTATGTAAACTTCAAATGATACGGCCACGCATTGAGATCTTCTATATCGCAAAAGTTAAGCTCGTATCCGCCCCGCTCGCACATCGGGAACCTCTCGGCGACAGCTTCCGCTTCAGGGCAGGTCAATACGTTTACGTCCTGATTGAAAAACAGTATTTCCACCCGGCAATTATTATCGCCGCCGCGATATCGGTCGTGAAAATCGGCATGAACCGGAATCCTGTCGGCGCATGACAACCATTGCGCGGGATTGGCGTACTGATGCATTCCGCGTAGAGTATTCAGTTCTGTCAGGCGAACGCCCAACGCCCGTCGGATGCGATCTATATAAAGATCATAGACAACTTGCCACGCTCGCTCCGGCCAGAGATGATTTTCACTTGAATTTATCGAATTATGAAAATTGTTGGGAACGCGATCGGCCCTTGAGACGGAACGATTATAACGGCGGAAAAAGCGTCGAACCATCGGCCCGTCACCGTCATCGCCGTCAGCCCATTCATTATTTATCTCGGGAGGAGTGCAGTTCCAGCCTTTAACGCCGCTGAAATAAGCCATGATTCTCTTATAGTCTATGATTTGATGATGTCCGGCTGAAACCGTCGCCCATTGATTTTTATTGCCGGTTAGCAAATATAAAATACTTTTGGCCCGAAATTCCGAGATGCTTCGATTTAGAGCAGAATTTTCACCCGCGTCATAATGGCCCGCCACCAGCATCTTCTTGCGATCATCCATCTCAAATTGCTTATAGGCCAGCGCCAGAAGTGCAAAACCTGGTGGGGGAGGCTCATCGGCTTCGACGTCATCAATCCGATCCGGCATCAACACCGAACTGCCATCATTAAAAAGAGTATTTTCAAATTCAATGATATCAATCGGAACGGGAACAATTTGATGTTCAGCCTCGCCGCCGGCATCGGCTACCGCTTCAGCGCCGACACCGACTACATCCGGACCATGCATAATTCCCCACTATCACTATTTTTTCTTTGGTTCATAAGAGACACGAACTCGCCCCGGCGGAACATTCTTAATTTTCGCCTCTCCCTTGGAATCCAGTTTATCCGATACGATTTTGCCGTTCGGCATCTTAACCCTATATTTGGCGTTTTTTACAGGCTTACCGTCTTTATCTTTCAATTTGATTTTGACTTCAGCTTTATAGGTAATATACTTTGAACGCCTCTTGGTGCCATCGGCTATCACTTCAAAACAAAATGAAGGCGAGCTATAATTTTTCTTTTTTTCTTTACCATCCTGAATTGACAATAAATCTTTATCGATTTTCAATTCCCATTCGGCCTCAGCCTTTTCTCCTGATACTTTTGTAGTAATCGCCGTTAATTTTTCCTCAGGAAAATTTATATCCGAAACATATACATTAAATTCCGCATCGGTCCCATCCTCGATACCGGACATATCTGCCTGAAGCTTTACCTTGTCGCCCAGCTTGGCCGATTCCTTTGACCATTTGGCGTCAGTGATCGCTTTAAGCTCAATCTCATAGCTCCCCTCTTCGACGCCGACTTTCTTTATCTGCCCTGCCAGTTTCCCAGGCACTTTGCGACCATCCGGCCCTTTAACGGTATAATTAACTCCCGTAATCGGCTTACCGCCTTTGTCTTTGAACTTAACATCGAGGTAATGCGACTCCTTATCTTCAACCGCCGCGGTCGAACCGGTCGCCTTTTTGGCGGCCTGCCCCATACCGGCTCCGCCTCCACCGGCTCCACCGTCGCCGATTAATACCATTGGATTTCCGACAATACACGCGTCCGGAGGCCCGGTGCAAATCGCCGTGTCGCCCATACGAGCCGCCGGTTTGCCGCCTATCAAAACCAATACCCCGGTAGCCATAACAGTTGCTCCAACATGCGGGACAGGCGGCACGCCCGGCGTCACCATCGGGCAGGTATGCATATCTCCCATCACCGCCGCCGGTTTACCTCCGATTAAAACCGTCGGGCAACCGGGACCGGTTATGACGCCCCCGTGGGCTGTTTGATCTCCGACACAAACTGCGGGTTTTCCGGCCATCCTCGCCTATCCTTTTGAATAATTTGATATTGAGCTACCGCATTATACATACAATACGTTTCTCAAGTCAACATTTTGTTGATTGCGTTCATTCGTTGAAAATAAGAATTTCCGAGTTTTCTCTTTCGTGCGTAGATTATTTTTTGAAAAAAATTTGTTGCGGTAAATAATTAAAACACAATACATTTTAGGCTGTAATAGAGTGCGGCGCCGATTCGGGTTAGAATAAAACCAACTCTATAATTATGCCCGAGCGGCAATTAATATACTCAGGCAGGGAGCCGTCAATGCCGGATGATAATGATACCTTGTTAGATGAGGGTTCCTCACAAAATAATCCCGATCCGCTGGGAATAATCGGCTGGGTCATCGGGAGTAAATATAAAATCGAAACCTATATCGGCGGAGGGGGTTTCGGCGAGGTTTATGCCGGTTATAACCAGAATTTAACCGAACAACGGGTTGTCGTGAAGTTTTTCAAACGGGTTCAATCCCGAGAAAAATTCGACAAAGAAGCCCGCATCCTGTGTCAACTGAACCACCCCAATATCTGTCGCGTCCTCGATTATCTCCCCGACGAAGGAGCCGCCGTCGTCGCTTACATTGACGGTAAAGACTGCAGTAAAATATTGAAATCGCAAGGCGCCCTCCCGGAAAAATTATTTCTGACTGTCGCCCGTTCAATGAGCAAAGCTGTTGCTTACGCTCACAAGCAAAAAATCGCGCACCGCGATATCAAACCGGGAAATATCCTGGTCGATAAAAATGAACACGTTTATCTGATTGATTTTGGTATCGCCAAAGAAATCGGCGGGGACGCGACCAAAACCGCCTATACCGCCTTAACACCAATGTTCGCCGCACCCGAACGCCAGGCCGGCGACAAAAATTATAATCCGTTCAAAAGCGATATTTACGAAATGGGCATAACGCTGTTTAACCTTGCCACCAACAGTTTACCCTATCGCAATCCCGTCAATCCGATTTTTTCCGAATGGGGAGGCAAGGCCGCTGAAAAATTATCTCCCGAACTTCGCCGCATTCTCCTCAAAGCGACTCATCCCGATCCCGAAAAAAGATACCAATCCACGGCCGACATGGCGGCGGATTTTGAAGAACTCGATGTCGCCTTTGGTTCCGGCAGGAAATTCCCGACCAAAACGGTTGTCGGCGCCCTATTAGTTATAATTCTCGCCATCGCGGGCTGGCAATACGGCCCCGGATTATGGGAGCAGTATTTCGCGGCTTCGCAATCGAATGAACAGACGGAACTGGCACAGGCGCCGGAAGAAAAAACGCTCACAGATGACGGCTCAGGCGACGCGGCCGAGACAATTAATCAGGAAACCTCTGAAACGGCTGAACAAATTTCCGGAGAAAAAGAACAAATAACAAGCTTATCACCTGAGGAACAAACAGCTAAACAGGATACGGAAAATAATCTTGCCCGACAAGAATCTACCGAACAGGCGAATATCCAGACCGAATCGGAGACTGAATCCATCCCTCCTCAGGAAGAGCTAAAACCGGAGGAACCTCCTCCCCCGCCGCCAATGAGTCGACTTTTGGTGCAAGCCGCCCCGACTGACAATATGGTATTGACAATTGACGGAAACAAATGGGATACCGACAGGAGAACCGAAATTTCGCCGGGAAATTATGAATTGGTGGCCATGCATCCTGATTATCCGCTCTATCGAAAACCGTTGAGGTTGGCTGAAGGAAACGAAAATATTTCTATCGATTTGATCGCCGAATACGGTCAGCCGGAACTGATCGATATGCAGATAGCTGTTATTCCTTGGAGTGAACAGCATATATTAAAAATATCTTTTAACGGCCGCGAGAGAACATTTACCAATTTTCCGGTTCTTGATTTGCGGCAGGCCAAAGGCGAATGGTTTGTTTCACTGGAACTAATACCTTTATCAGAAGAAACGGCAGGCAATATAAATATAGATTCATGCGTTACTTTTCCACATGGGGGAGGACCGCGCAGTACCATATTTGGTGAAGAAGGGAATATTATGCTGGGAGCCGAAGGCGATGAGCAAATCAACTCGGTGCCGATGGTTATTTATTGGTCTCAGTAACGAATTTTGAATAGCACAAAATCTGGAGGTTTTATGCGTAAAAATAGCCTCATATATCGAGCGGTCGTTGTCCCGCTCTTCGTTTGCTTTTTACAGATGATAATGGCCCCATCGATGTTGTCGGCGCAACCGATCGAGTGCCCGTATGACAAATCCAATCCTGCTCTCGATAATGCCCGGATAAGTTTCAAATCGCTTAACTATAATTGTGCCGAACAGGAAATCCTCGACTATTTAAAGGGAGAGCAGTTGACAATCGAACAAAAAGCGGACGCCCACGTTCTCCTGGCCGCGGTTTATTACGCGAAATTAAAAAATGACAAGGAGAAAAAAGCGCGAGTAATTGAACAATTCAAAGCCGCCTTTGAATCTTATCGAGACTGGCGCGGCGAATTGGATATCAGTTCAACCGAATTTATCGAAATGATGAATGAAGCTAAAACATTGGTAGATGAAGAAGCCGAACAAAAAAAACCGCCCGTCGTCAAAGAAGTTACTTCCGAACCCGCGTTGGAAACTCCAACTATCACTGAAACCGAGGAAGGCATTAAAAAATCCAAGCCCTGGTATACTAAATGGTGGGCTATCGGCCTGGGTGTCGGAGTTGTTGCGGCGGTGGTGGTGGCCGCTTCAGGAGGAGGAGGCGATGAAGAACCGGTCGATAATACCCTGCCCGGATTTCCTGACCCTCCGGCTTCAAAGAAGTAGCTTGGGAGAGGATATGGTAAATCGCTTAAGGAGACGGGATGCAAGCCTTTATAATTAAAGCCACTTGTCTGACAGTAATCATCATGATTTTTTCTGTGGCCTTGGCAGCAGGGCAGGTTGTTGATAATACGGCCAACACAATTATGTACCAGGGCCGGTTAACCGATGCCGACGGCAATCCCATCAGTGCGCCGGTCAGCGTCCTGTTCACAATCGGAACCACCGACGATATTTCCACCGTAATCCTGTATGATACCACAATGACTGTCGCGGCTGATGAAAACGGAATTTTCACCGTTGAGCTGGGACCGTTAAGCACGACCGTTTTGGACGGTTCCAAAAGATATCTTGGCATAAACATAGAAGGCGATGGCGAAATGATGCCCCGCCAGCTTTTGACATCCGCCCCCGCTTCGCACACCGCGGCACGAACTTCGCATGAACCGGGCATCACCTATCGAGCGTCTCTACCGGCTGCTGTATTAAGAGATTTATCCGCTTCAGTCATGGCCATGGACTCAGTTACAATTCAAGTTCCATCATCAGGATTTATTTATGTGACAGCTACGACTTCATTTGCTTTTAGCCATATTGTGGGTATCACTGATCAGGTATTCATGAATATCTCGGAGATAAAAAGTATCGTGCCCGAAAATTTCGGTTTAATTACCCAAATTATCCCTTCGGGTCTACCGACGGGTATTTTTATTGAGCCAGTATGCGCTCAACGCGTTTTTACAATCCCCGCAGCCGGGACTTATAAGTTTTATGTAAATAGCCAACTCACGACCGGATATAATCCGGGTGACGCCTTTTATAATTTGGAAATCACGGCCTGCTACTTTCCAACTAATTACGGAACAGTGAGCAGTCCGGCCAATACAGGCGCGGACGGTATAGAAAATGCCGCCCCTGATTTGCAGGATATTGAAAATGAATTGAGGTAAATATGAAGTATTTTGATAATGCGTCGATTACCGAATTTCTTTCTAAGGGACAATTCAGTCTAAAGTCAATTATCGGGCTCGTTGTTTTGATTTCGATTCTGCTTTTCTATCCCGCAACCATGACCCTGGCTCAATCAACCAGCAATAATTACTCACTTACCTTTAGCGGGCCAATAGGAGGAGGCGGAACATCGGCTTCAACCTCTTATGCGATAACCGGAAGTATACCCCTGACAGGTTCCGGCGTTTCCGCGAGCGGATCTTATATCGTCTCCGGTGGAATAATCGGGCCGCTTACGGATTTGACTCAGGTAACGGTCGCTTACGACCGGCCAAATGTTGAATTTGTCGAAAACGTGGAGCAGGTACTAAAAGTCGCTTATTCAGGCGGCACTGGTATCGCATCGGGTACGATTTATTATCGTCAGGGAGGCCAAACCGGATATAGTCTTGCCCAGATGTCTGCGGGAACAGGTGACACTCTAATTTATAATTATCCGGCCAATCAATTAGGCATACGCGGCGTCGAATATTACTTTACAATCACTCGTGATGCTTCGTCCATCAATATTGGCACAGCACAGGAACCGTTTGCGTTTGTAGTCGAACTGGATAATGCTGAAGCCCAGCGTCCCGGTCCGATGCCAGACGCTCAATATCGTATTATTGGTTTACCGCTTAACCCCAATTCGGCTTCGGCATCGGCTGTCTTCACCGACGATTTGGGCAGCGCCGATAAAACCGTTTGGCGATTGGGCAGTTTCAATAGCGCGACGGGAACGGTAAGCGAATTTCCCTCGGTTTCTTCAGTTCGCCCCGGCCGGGGATATTGGCTGATTGCGAGAGGCGGCTTGACATACGGTTCGGCTGGTTCGTCAGTTAGGCCTAATCAGGAGTATCTGGGCAATCCTTATTATGAAATCCCTCTCGACTCCGGATGGAATTTAGTAGCCAATCCCGTTGCTTTCAACGTAAACTTTGCCGATATCTTGATTGAGTATAACGGAACCGTTATTAGCGGCCTCCCGGATTCACTCATAGACAATGCTTTTTACCGGTATAACGGCGCCTCATATCAAAACGTGGTTACCATTCCCGCATGGGACGGCGGATTCGTCTTCGCTCACCGGCATGGCATTTCCGCATGGGTTCGTTACCGTCAGAGCTCCAAAAAAGCCCCACCCGTAAATAAACCATTCGTGTCGGAGAATTCAAATGATTGGTTTATTGAATTGAAATTAGAATCAAACGGTTTGATTGACGACGCCAATTATGCCGGTGTCAAAAGCGATGCTCTGACCGGAAACGATAAATATGATCTTTCGGAGCCTCCTCCCGCGCCAAACGCTCCTTACCTGGCCTTCAAATTGCCCGAAAATAGTGATCGTCTCAGGCGAATCGATATGCGACCGGAGATTTCGGACGGCCTGACCTGGGATATTGAAATATCAGAAGCTTCAAACAGAATCTTAACCTTAAGCGGACTTAATAATCTGGAAACCGGCTATTTCGTGGCGCTGGCTTTCGATAACGGTACCACGATTTATTCCAGCGATGGGATTGAATTACCATTGGCGGATGAAATAAAGTCGGCCCGGTTGGTGATCGGCAATAAAGGCTATTTGGAAGATGAAGAGGTTTCGCTTCCTCTGCGATATGCTTTAAATCAAAATTACCCCAATCCGTTTAACCCTATGACTAGCATCATGTTTACAATACCTGAAGCGGGACATGTTCAACTCAATGTACATAATATTTTGGGGCAACGCGTAAAAACACTTATTAATTCGGAGATGGAAAAAGGCGAATATACAGTCACCTGGTATGGGAAAGATGAAAATGGACTGTTCGTCGCCAGCGGCATCTATTTTTATCGCATATCCGTAAATGAATTTACTCATAGCCGAAAAATGATTCTATTAAAATAATTTCTTCGCATGCATAAAGCAGGAGCCTCAAATCAGGCTCCTGTTCTGATACAAAGTATATTAATTAAGATGAAATCCGAGCTTATTGGCTACTCCAGCGTGTCTTTTCATTTAATATCAATAATTAAAAAACTTCGCCAAACTGCATGAAAATCGTTGCAACTTCTCAATAATTGTATATATTTAACCAAACATAGGATGTAGGGGGCTGGCTTCAGAGTTTATCTATAATAATTGCCTAAGGGGGCTGGCAATATCCTAATAATTCAAGTATAGTATAGGCCAAGATCCTCTACTACAATCGCAACACTTTACTTATCCGAAAGGGGTACTTTTATGATTAAAAGAACCTCAGTACTATTCCTCCTCTCCTTTCTGCTACTTGCGTTTATCGGCACTTCGCTTACTTATGGCG
>JAZGGI010000034.1 GCA_036480375.1 Candidatus Zixiibacteriota bacterium | reverse complement strand
ACCGCATTCCTTTTTTGATGACAAAACACCGATGGAGGTATATCTTGACAACATGGCGGCATAATCAACCAAACCGAATACACCTTAAATCAGCCGTCAAACTGTCCAACAAACCAGGACCACCTCTCAGCGTCCTCTTGGGTTGGGAGACTTGGTTGACACGATACTAAATCATTGACTAACGGACCGTCCCATTTGAAGGTAGTTAAATAAATATAAAGTTTTTTGTTCTTTGACAACTGAATCGTTAAAAAGGGTAAATAAAAAGGCGGAGAGGCCAATGTTATTATACGTTTCCTCTTGCCCAATCTAGTAGGTCATCAGGGTCAATGCACTCGTCAAAATAAGTGTTCTTCGTCAAGTATCCTATCATCCGACCACGGACATAAACCTTTGGTGGAGTGCTTGAGTACTCGTTGAAGGGACTATACGGGGAGTAAGGGCTTCCATAATTACAATATTCATTAAAGATTGATGTTTGAGAGTATTCACTGCCAAAGGGCCCGAATTCGTTAAATATCGACTCTGAATCATAAGGATTCGGTTCAATACTTCCCAAGTAAGTACCATCTTGGGCAATGATGAAAGAAGCATCGGCAGCCGCCCGACTCTCTTCCTCATTCGCCTGAATTCTCCCCTTAAGAAGCTGTTGAACATCAGACTTCAGTGTATGCAGGAACGAATCAGTGGGAATCCTATCTCTTAATAATCTGTTACGAGTAACAACTCCGACATGTCTACCATTGATCACAAGAGTAGGCGGCAACTGACAGTAGGGATTGTTCACACTAAATTGCCCATATTTACTGCCGTAAGGTGAATATGGGTTGAAAATACTAGTTTGACTGTATCGACTTCCAAACGGCCCATATCGGTTTAATATTGATGATGTATCATAGCGATTTGTAGTGATTCGGCCTAGGAACTGTTCATTCGAAGCCATTAAATATGAGTCTGCTTGAGCGAAGGAAGTTTCAACGGCTTGCTTTTTATGCAAACCGCGTAACATTTGTTCCAACAGTGCTTTTGTTTTATCATCGCGCGGCACTACTACTCATCTCCATAAAGAGAGTGGATTAGATTTTGGAGCTCTTCGGCTGCCTTGTCAGTAGGGAGTTTGTCAATGAGTGCTGGAGCAGTAGCAAGCGCAATATTCTTGCGCCTTATTCGTTCGATCCTTCGTAGTGGATAATAAATAAAAGCCGATGTAAATGCAGAAGGGATAGACCAAGCAAACTCACCACGAACTAGTGCGGTGACAATTCCCGCAATACCACACAAAAAGAGAATTATGGCCAGCCATATCAAACACGTTTCGGTTCGTCTATTATCCTTAAGAACTTGGTCAATACGGTTAAGAATCGTATTGTCCATTATTTCTACAACACCATCTTGATTCAATCCGCACTCCCTTTGTTCTGGGCATGTTCATTGGGATGGATTCGCCCGATAGGCCGAAGTGAGTATAAAATCATTTGGACAACGGCGAGGTTCGTCCATCATTCGAATGCTAAGATTAAGTTTTTCAATCCATGAATTGCCAAGAATTCATTACTAATATAAACAGAGTGATGGATAAAACAATCAAATATTTAATGTAATTGAGATTTTTTATAAAAATATATAAAATTAATCCTGTAAATTTATTGTATGGTTTGTTCGAGTTTGGAAACACACAATATATCGATGATACGAATAAAGATGTGATTAATTTGTATGTGAAAATTATTCACGGCAAATTTAGCAAAAGAACAAGATTTTAATCTGACGCCTCGGACTCAGAATCTTCCAAGAACATCTTGTAGTAATCCTCAGTGGTCGCACTCTCCTGGCCAGATATTTTATTGTGTGTTTTCAGATACAATTCTGATTTTTTCGCGAGAGATAGAAAGCCTCTATTTATTCTTTGAGATTACACCTTGCCCTTCAGTAACTGGAGCCGACCCTTCAGGTGCACAGATGGGCAGTAAATATGCCTCTATAAGCTCCGTACAAGCCCATAGCGCGACGTTCTTGCATTAGAAGTATTATTCATAATCGTGAGCTAACACTATCGTGAAGGATTATGTTAGCCATCAACTAATCGCAAGGTCTAATCGCTTAAAGCCCAATCCGTTATAATTCATCTTGCCCTTATAAATAGGATTTGTCAAGATGGCTCGCACGGTGCTTTGGTACCAGTTTCCGCCGCGTGCCGTCTTGAATCCGTTGTCTTTTAGATGGCGGGCAATCTTGGATTGACTCCAGTGTTTACGCTTGAGTGAAAATATCAGGCGCACCGTTTCGATTGATTCGGGATCGATAATCAGATCGGGTCGCTTCTTGCCGTTGTACTTATCAACGCGCTTATAACCTAACGGCCTGCGTCCGCCGACAAATCCGCCATCGCTGGCTTTTGACATTCGCCCAGCTTTCAGGCGCACTTTGATCATCTTCTTTTCGTATTCGCTGATTGCGCCTTTGATTTGACGGAATAAAACACGAGTCGGATCGGAACTGCACAAGTCCGGCTCATCGATGGAAATAAGCTCGGCGTTATGCTGTTTAAGATCAGCCAGGATGTTTTCCTGAAGCATCAGGTCACGCGCCAGGCGGTCAAGCCTGACGACAATCACTTTGCCGACTCGGCCCTCCTTAACATCGACCATTAGCTGGCCGAGGGCGGGGCGGTCTTCGAGATCGCCGGATACGCCCCTTTCGGTGTAAATGCGGATCGCGCCCAGCTTGTTTTTACGAGCGAATTTTTGAATCGCGCTCTCCTGGGATTCGAGGCCATAGCCATCAACCTGATTCTCGGTTGAAACTCGGATATAACCTGCGATAATTAGGGGAGGGGATTCCCCGGGAGATAATCCCCGGGGAACCGTCTGAGAAGTAACCTTAGTGCACATAAGGAACTCCTTACTTTAAACGCCCGGAGGCGACTAGTGCACCAACAATAACCGTTAAGGGATAAAGTTGCAGCCACCACCCGGGCAATATTTTAGTTATTAGAAAGAACGGTTTTGTTGATGCACTAATATACTATCGTCAATTATTTAAATAATGTCAAGTAAATAATGATTGATTTTGAAAGTTTTTCAGGGGTTATCCCATAATTTTCTTTAACATGATGGAATGATTCTTCAACATTACGGCTTTTGCCCATGTTGCTAATTGGGGCGCATTTACCAGTTCGATTGATAAATTCGAAATTGAGGTTTCAGTTTTGGCAGAAGAAGTGAACCCCGACAAAGCCACAAGTACTCCGGCTTTTCTGTTATCTCTTGCAACAACGCCAATTACTTCTCTAACGTCTCTAACATTCGCAGGCTTTCTTCCAGCTTTACATTGTACATAGTATAATTCACCATCTGGTAGATAGATTATTACATCAATCCCATAATCTTTAGAAGGTTGTGTGACCTCTATGATCCCCACCCCAGACCTATCAAGTACCTCAGCAACAACAATCTCAAATTTCCTGGGATTATTAAATAGCTCTCGTTTTTGTTTATTATCGGTAAAGAACCTCTCCAAAGATTCAATAGTTCTTTCTTTTGAGGCATTAATTTTGGCACAATTTTTCAAAAAAGGTTGTAACTCATAAAAATCTCGATTTGTTAAAATTAGGTTAAGCAACTTACTATCGATTATTTTGGCTGATTGACCAAAGCATAGCATTTTAGCATTACTCACATCCGAACCTAATACATTTGTGTGCAATGATTTTATATCTATTCTTGGGGAATTGGGGTAAATTGGACTTGTGAATTGATGTAATTTTCGCGCAATAAACCTAGATCTTCTTATATATTTATTTTCTTCTACAAGTTTACTCCAAACATCGATTGGATATATATCGGGACATTGAGATAAAGAGATAGACCTAGATCTTCTTATATATTTATTTTCTTCTACAAGTTTTCTCCAAACATCGATTGGATGCAAATCGAGACATTGAGATAAAGAGATAGACTCATTGATAATATAGGTACCCGCTGATCTCAACTCCCTTTGAAATTCGGATGGTAGTTTCAAGATACCAGATTGTGAAATCGAAATATTGTAGGATTTAAAAATCACTTCCCAAGATTCCTTTTCTTTAGTATGTCGTATTTAGACAAAGAAGTCAATATTTGCTATTGATTATTTTATATATATTCCTACTGCGCTCACACAGCATCATTCAGAGATAAAAATCGAGCGGGAAAATAATGAATAAAGATAAAATTGCGAATAAATTAATTAGCCTCTTATGCTCGGTCGAATGCAATTTTTATATAGATAATGTTATAAGCAACTTATCGGATTATTTGGCAACAATAAGTTATTCTTTACGAGAAAATACGGTGTTTTGGTTTAGGGGGCATAGCAATGTAAAATGGCCCTTAATACCATCCGCATTGAGAAAATCCAAAGTAAAACAACGGGAAGATGCGTTAAATTTGCTACAAGATTTTCGAAGAATCGCAGAAATAAAAATCGACCGACCTCCTCGCGAAAATGAAACGCTAAAGTGGCTTCAGACTGCGCAACATTATGGTATCCCAACTCGCTTGCTTGATTGGACAGAAAGTTCTATTTTTGCCCTATATTTCGCTACGCTTCCCAATAAAGACGAAGATGGAAAAGAAACACATGGAATGGTATTCATGCTTAATCCTACCGACCTGAGTAAAACTACTGCCATTAAGGTTAGAAATACCTTAAATGCTAATATCCCAAATAAACTTTTAGATAAATATCTGGAGTTGGGTGGCCAGGTAATGAGAAGCCCCAAAAAAGGTAGATTACCAACTATTGCAGTTAATCCAGTATGGAACTCTGAAAGACTAATGATGCAAAGGGGAGTTTTTACATTACATGGCAATGTGAAATTTGCCTTGGATAAATATCAGGCAAACTCTTTATTGGGTATACCAATAATAAATAAGCATAAGAAAACATTGCACTCTGAATTAAATAGAATTGGAATTGATGAAATGGCTTTGTTCCCCGAATTAGAGCATGCATGCAATTGTCTAAAGGAAAAAGTCAATTGCAATGAAGGATATTTATGAAAGAAATAATTCCATTCGTATTATCGCATAAAGATTGCGCCTTTGTAAATTCGCATTTTCCTAAAATTTCAATAGCCAAAGTCGGATTAAACAAAGCGTCAAATTTCATCCCCAAACTACCATCTGGTACCAACATATGGATAGATGCAGGAATAGATTGTCTTGTAAAAGGTATGCCAAGTGATAGTGGATATTTAAAATATCTGCGCGGATTTACGCATGTCGAGAACATTGCAGAAATAGATTTTCAAAAAAGACCCAAAAGGGACATTATCAATGAATTTGTTGTTAGCGTATTGAATGAGACAAATAAGATACAAGCATCTTGGACATCTGTCCCTCAATTACCAATTGCATTTAAGCATTCAGTGCTCAGAATTAATGCTCTGTTAGCAACTTCGACCGGTGAATGGATTCTAAATAATGAAACAAACTCTCACTTTATTCTCCCGGTAATTTTGGAGCATGAGAACCAAACCAGGTATAGTGTACAGCGCACGCGAATATTAAATCATATCAATAAATGTTATCGGCTATCTAACGCAAAAGGTGTGTGGGTTGTTGATTGCGATTTGAAAGATTTTAGCGGTTCTGATACTATGGGGAATCGACGTTTACCCAATCTAATCAAGTTTCATAGAGACCTACGAAAACTCTTAGGGGCCGAATCGATAATTATTTCTGGGCCTTACTGGGGTGCCAATATTCTACTATTGGCACGTGGTTTGTCATCACATTCGGCCATCAAAATGGGTGTGTTACCTCAATATTTTCTTCCTGGTCAAATCCCTTACGGACTCAAGAGTCAGGCAAAAATCCGAATAGCATTACAACCGTTAAAAAGATTGGCCGTTGCCTCTCCTTCATTACAAAAATGGCTAATCGAAATCACAAAAGGGGAAATTAGACATCAGGGTGCTCAAAAAGAACTATTGAATATTTTGAAAAAGTTTAATTCATACGCCGACAATCCCAATAATGCAAAAAGGCAGATTGTTGATTTTTATAAAGACTGGATTGAATCTATATTAGGAGTGCCCGACTCTGGTAGGGCTCTTGCGCTTTATCAAAGTTTATCCGAGGCCTATGTCTTGGGAAAAGAAATAAAAAAACATCTACCACGCGACGAACAACCTGGAGCTTCGCCCGAAAAAGTTGCGCAACAGTTAATGCTTAATTGTCTTTAAGCCAATCTTGCCAAAATCTTTCAATATACGTCATTTGTACTTTGGAATTGAGTATAGTATTATTGGATTTCGACTTTCTTAAAACTCTGCATGTATTTTGATTAACAGATATTAATCCCACCCCACATTCAACAAAATCAACAAGGCGTTTTGATTTTGCAATTCTCGACGCAATTTGCTTTGGTAGAGCAACATAAGATTCTGATGCAAACTTTAGATTATTAAACGCCTGAAATAGTGCTTCTTCAATGCGATTTAACTTTATTTCTATAGCAAGTAGTTTCTTTTGAAGGGGCTGCCATCCGTTTCGTTTTTGGTAATAACCAGCTCTGGGACTAACAATATACCTTTGACGAGTTAATTCTGTTAGTTCAAAATCTAAATCAATATCAGGATAATGAGATTTAGATTCTCTCCCAAGTCTTTTCAACGATATACTGTGTCCATTTTCTTCATCAGGTATATTATAAAGGAGGTCAATTTTTTGAAGCGATAGAATTGGCTTTTTCTGATTATACTTTAACCGTTTCTTGATACTAAATTTATTGGGACTTGCGGCAACCACATCACAAATTCCCCAACCTGTAGGGAATTCAGTTTTTGTAGTAAATCCCCGGGTATGTGCCCAAGACAATACCGGTTCAAGCATTTCCGATTCTTTTTTAAAGGTCATCGCACACCACCTATTTTTTTATACGTATATTGATTTATATGGGCAACAAAAACTTTCATTTATGACACAGTAATTAGTCTATTGAACACTAATATTGCCCAAAGACAATCACATTTTTATAGAAATTTTCGTGGTAAAATGCTGACCTTAGCCGTTTCAGCATCCCTTGACAACACTTACGATTGTGATTATTCCAGCTATTCCGCTTATGAAAGCCAACGCTTTCCAAAAGCCACCATTCTGCGAATCATTAGAATACGATCTACGAGACCGTGATAATCCCCCACTATCAAACAAAAGAAAAATAATTCCAAGTCCGAAAAATACTATTGTTGAAAGGCCAAAAAGCGTTATTGATATTTTTAATAATTCTGGATCGGTGGCCAGTTCTTCACCCTGAATCGCAAAAATTCCAACCATCGCGATACTTATAAGTGAGCAGGCAAAACATTTTACATGCTTAGGAGCATCACCAAACATAATAATACCGAAACCTATATGAATTGACTTTTCTCGAACGCAAATAGTTGTTCAGAAATATAATAGTTAAAATTAAAAAATCAAGTGAAAATCCAATTCACCAGGGTGTCCAAATAGTGTCCATAGTCAGTCCAAATCAGTACAAATTATCCTGCGTACCCGTATAAAATGCTCAAGGATTTTATACGGCGGTTACTATAATTGACTGAAAAATAATATCTTAGGCCATTCTTCTCTTAGTTGCGGTAACAGTTTCAATCGGAAAAATTTTGCCCAATTCATTTATCTATTTCAGTCGGGGGTTCGATTCCCCCCACCTCCATTTGTTATAATTCATTACAAATCAATAGCTTACAATAACATTGGTGCCGGAACATTTGCTTATACCCCCCACCCTTCGGCTATATCGCTGAATATCATGCAATAACTTACGACGATCGTGGTCACAAATTGGTCACAGCCTTCTTCTACGTGTCGGATTGCAAACTCACTGAAGGCCAATTCCTTTTCTAATCACGGGACAATTCTGTAGCTGCTGAAGAGCAGAACTGTCAAATCAGAGAATCCCGAGTTCGAGTCTCGTCCGCCCCGCCATAAGCCACAATAGACAGAACCTCCGATTTTTTCGGAGGTTTTTTCATTATTGGAATTGTGTACATAACTTCAACTTGCGGATAATTAATATTGATTCGCTTAATAAAAGACCGTAAAAATTCACGTCGCTCAAAAAACTCACCCTCATTCAATAACGAGTAGAGATCATCAGTATATCGCCTTAATTCGGCCCTAGATATGGACCTGATCTGGGCACTGGCAGCAGAGCCGAATTTTATGCTGCCAATCTTGCCCTGAAGCTGATCTATTTCGGCCTTTAGTTTCTTGATTCTCGGTGATAGATCATTGAGATCGAGGTTTCCAGATTCCAAAGCGTCATAAAGTCTGTCAAGCTTTGACTGCTTGTGGGAAACCTGCTTATTGAGCGTATCAATTTCAGATTTTTGCGTCTGCTGTGTACACTCGATTTCCGCATTAACTAATTCAAGTAATTCAGCAAGGTGTTCTGGAGTTAGAACGCGCTCCTTAAGTTTGTCTATAATTGCCCGTTCCAGCGTCTCAGTGCCAATCATTTTTAAATCGCAGACTGATTTCCCGCGACGCAGGTAATTATAACAGGAGTAGTATTGATATTGGCCGGACTTTGCTGATCCTCCCTGCAAAGCCTTCCCACATTTGCCGCAATATAATAACCCACTGAGAAGGTAATTTGATGCCGTTCTCCGAGGATGACTGCCTTTAAAAGATCGTTTCTCGATCAGCTTCTGAATTGTATTGAAATCGTCCTCTTTTATAAGGGCAGGATGTTTACCCTTGATTTCAAACCGTTCTTCGCCAGGTTTAAGTTGCCGATGTCGGGCATAGATGTATACACCAATGTACATGGGGTTCTTGAGAATACGCAAGATTCCGTAACTATCCCAGAGATTACCCCTGGCAGTTCTTATCCCCTCACCATTTAAGGTTTTGGCGATTTCCTTTGCACCGTTCCCCTCTAAACTCATGCAGTAGATTTTCTTTACAATGGAGGCGTAGTCCGGATCAATCTCAAGAGTAAGCCGGGTGGCATTGCCGTCTATCACACGCTTATGTCGATATCCGTATGGGGGAGCACCGCCGTTGCAGAATCCTCTCATTGAGTTTTCCCTCAAGCCTCGCTTAGTGTCTTGAGATAAATTGATCGAGTAGAATTCATCGATTACTTCTATCATACCTTCAAGCAGTATTCCCGCAGGAGTTTGATCAAGATTTTCGTTGATGGAGATTACCTGAATGCCGCGTTTCCGAAGAAGAGATTTGTATATAATCGAATCTTCACGATTGCGGGCGAAACGAGATAATTTCCAAACCAGTACAACATCAAACGGTTTCGTCTTCGCTCGCGCAAATGATATCATTTCCTGAAAGGCCGGCCGGTCAGCGGTTCGGGCACTCTCGGCCTTATCAACGAACTCTTTAACAATTGTATATTCATGCTTGGTAGCATATTTACGCATAGCTTTGAGCTGGGCGGAAATTGACAGATCCTTTTCTGCCTGTTTTTCTGATGATACTCTTGCATATAAAACAGCTTTCATGATATGCCTCTACAGAACCTGAAATGATTCATCAGTTATGAGGGGTTTGGCTGATATTAGCTGTGGCCTTAGTTTATATGCATCAGATTCAGGAAGAGCGATAACCAGTAATTTGGCCACTTTACCTGCCCAGATGACCGGTCGGATAATTACTGATAGTGAATACTGATTCCAAAAATCAAGCCCGTTGAGTTTTCGGATATAAACTGATCTCTTGCTTTCAAAAGCCTTTTTCATATTACCTAAAATAGGGACTAATTGGCCACGTTTCGGGAACAAAAAATTGGGTATTTGATATCGAACCTTTGGAATATATCGAGGGCTCCGATGGAAGCATTTCGCCCGAAAATATCCTGCAGGTGCGGTGGAATCTGATTCTAATACAGACACCCATATAAATTCTCTGGGTGTTTTGAATCTTAGTATCGTCGCCATTCTGCCCATTATTCCTATATAAGACTTGTGGTAATGATTCCTAAGGGTTATAGGATCAAATCCCGTGGAGATCATATCATCATAAAAGCTCTCTTTATCCATAAATAATGCAGCGGAGAAAGAGTCAGCAATATCTTCGAGTTCATTACCCTCAGCATCAACGAAGTTAGGATCTAATTCACTCGCCACTTTGCCGATGATTTCTCGCAATTCATGGCCGATTGAATGTTCTTGCGAACCATCCCAATCATCTTCTTTAAATAGTATCTCAATATGCTGCCCAAGTTTGCCAAACGCACCCCGTTCTTTGGAAGCCGGAGCGTAAGGTGTAATCGAAGATATACCTAACCGAGGAGCGAGATTCATTAGATCTTGAAGTCTAAGCACGCCAGAAAAACCAAAGTGTTTTTTTAATTGGGTGGCCAGAAGCTCAGAGTCCATGAGGCCTTGTATACCATAAGCCTTTAAGAACCTCTGACAAAACACCTCCAATGGGGCCCTATCTTGATTGGATCTTATAAAATCCACTTTTTTTACCCCTTTTCCTTTAGACGCTTATACATCATGGCTACCATTTTTTTTGCGGGATAGTCGATCTTGTCTTTTGAACGACGCCCGAATGAAAACTCAGGATCAGCGATTGCCCTTCGGTACCATTCTTCAACTTCGTCTTCTTCACTTTTGTTATCGGCCTCCATACTGAGGTAACCGGCATGATCCATGACCTCTTGCATTTCCAGGCCGTAAGCTTTTGCAAGCTTTCGTAAAATTTTTGGATGCGGGTCCACCCTGTGACCGCTTTCGATCATTGATATATATGCATTTGAAACATCTGCCTTCTCTTCAACTTCTCGAAGTGAAAGTCCAGCTTTCAGCCTAGCTTTTTTTAAATATGTACCCAGCGTTTTCAAACATACCTCCTTTCCGGTCGAGAATAGTATATAAGATATTGCTAAATCCTGCAAGCACTATTTTTATTTAGAGAGCATTTTTAATTTGACATTAGCGTAAGCGATACTTACAATAATAAGCAGTTGTCAACACCGGAAAAGTGTTTGTATGGTTAAAGTGGCCCTGAAAAAAGAAGCGATCCTGATTCTACTGGCCAAGAGAAATAGATCTCAGAATTGGTTAGCTTATCGGCTCGGCATATCAAGCGGCTATGTATCGCAGCTATTGAATGGTAAACGTATGCCGTCACCTGATATGCGGGATAGAATCATGAAATATTTTGAACACCTGTCGTTTGATGAGCTATTTGAGATTCAAAAATGAATGATAGTCAGAACAATATAAATATGGGCTTACAGATTCTGGCCCGACTTATTGCTCGCAAGGTTCTTGAAGACAGAGTTAGCGGTCACAACGGGGAAGTGAATACCTCATATAACAATCCCAAATTCCCTAAAAATAGGTGCGATTTAATTAAGGAAAAGGTGACCGCATGAGTAATTCTGAGCTTCGTCGATTTTTGGATAAGGTTCGCGGAAATGTAGATATCGCCCAAGTTATTGGCCAGCATGTACGATTGGATTCAAGGCTTTGGGGGCTCTGCCCATTCCACAAAGACAACAACCCGAGTTTCCATGTTCACAAAGCCGGACAATTCTTCAAGTGCTTTGGATGCGGAATTGGAGGTGACGTCTTTAAATTCCTCATACTATTTGAGAAAAAGGGGTTTATGGATGTCGTTAAAGAACTCGCATCAGGAGCCGGTGTGGCAAACCCATCGTTTACCAGCCAGGAAGCTGAGGATATTGAGAAAAGAAGAATTTACGGCGAAATCCTGTCCGAGGCCGTAAGTTTTTACCACGGGAGATTGACCCATCAGGCAAAGGCATATTTGACAAAGGAGCGTGGTTTTACGGAGAAAACGATAAAAGATTTTCAAATCGGCTATGCTGATGGGACATTGAGGGATTTTTTGCTGAAGGTTAAAGAATATCCGGCGGAAGCGTGTATACAAACAGGCCTACTAAAACAGGGTGATGATGGTGTCCTCCGGGATTATTTCTATAAGCGCATTATTTTCCCTAATATCCGGCATGGCAAAGCTATGCACCTGACTGGAAGATGTCTCGATAATCAAGAACCGAAATATATACACATGCCCGGAAAGATTAAATACTTGTTTAACGAGGATATGTTATACGAGAAGATGGTACTGATCGCAGAGGGTATACCGGATTGCATTGCGGCTGTGCAGGCTGGGTATTCTTCGGTGGGCATCTATGGTACAGGGGGTTTTAAAGATGAATATATCCATAAATTTGAACGTTGTGAACGGATTTATATCTGTATGGACGCTGATTCCCCAGGTGAATCCGCTGCTCTCAAGATTGCCGAAAAATTAGGAAACCAAGCCCGGATAATTCGGCTTCCGGATGGTTTTGATCTTAATGATTATTTTAGAGAATATTCCAATGAAGATTTCGAGAAGATAAAGAAAGAAGCTGAAGACCTGATCAAATATAAGATTAACTGTATTTCGCCTGAGACGAATAAGGTGGAATTAGCGGAGAGATTGAAGCCGATTCTGCTGGATATTTCAAAAACTGATCCAGCCACTGCCGAGGCGTATCTCTCGCATGTAATAAAGACGCGGTTCGATTTGAAAAAAGATGATATCGACGCATATAGGAGGCTTATTAAGAAGGAATCAGAAGAAAGTAAGGCAAAGAGAAATAAATCATCCAGTAAGAATGACACAGCCAAATATACTGCTCATTTTGATGGCCTAATCGACCTCGTTTCCAATTGCGGCGAGCCAGCGTTTCTTGTTAGAAATGGCGATGGAGTTGAGATACAATCGGAAGTAGAAATTGACGGAGATATTTTTACACCACCGCCTAAAGTGCAAATCCCATGGCTATTACCTCGAGGAGAAAAGATACTTGAATTTTACAATATTGAACAAGAACTGACTCCTGAAGAGAGCGATGGCGCCCTGTATGATGATTTGAGAGATTATCATAAGCGAATTTCGGAATTACCATCGGATGAGTATTATGACTTCATTACGGCTTGGGATTTTCACACATATCTACGCGAACAGATTCAATATACTCCGATCATTTGCCTATTCGCAGTGCCGGAACGTGGAAAGACTCGGACGGGCAAAGGAATTATCAATCTGGCTTACCGCGGTATACATGTCGAATCGCTCCGAGACGCCTATATTATTAGAGTAGCCAACGATCTCCAGGCTACCTTATTCTTTGATGTCAAGGATATTTGGCGAAAGGCTGAGAAAAATGGAAGCGAAGATATTCTTCTTTTGAGGTTTGAGAAAGGTAGCAAAGTACCACGTGTGCTTTACCCTGAACGTGGTGCTCATCGAGATATGGTTTACTATGAAGTCTTTGGACCAACCATTATCGGGACCAATGAACCAGTTCACCGAATTCTCGGTACCCGAGCAATCCAGATCAATATGCCGGAAACATCCAAGCAATTCGAAAATGATGTGACACCCGAATTAGCCCTGCCGTTGAAGGAAAGGTTGGTTTGTTTTCGTGCCAGACACATGGAGCAATCCCTCCCGGATAGGCCAAAACCAGCTCTTGGAAGGCTTGGTGATATCCTTAAGCCAATTTTTCAAATAATAAGCGTGGTGAGGCCGAACCGGGAAGCTGCGCTAATCAACCTTATAGAGAAACTGGAAGGTGAGCGTCGACTCGAAAAGTCCGAAACAATTGAAGCCCAAATCTTGGAGGCCGCATTGGCTCTCAGGCATAAAGTGGAACATGGATTATTACAGCAGAAAGAGATTTTGAGCGCAATAAATGAAGATAGATCAGAAAGACATAAGTTTACTCCACAACTTGTAGGAAAAAGGCTTTCGGCACTTGGAATCAAAAAGGCCAAAATGAGCGATGGCACATCTGCCATGATTTGGGATTCGGGCCAATTGGAGCGAATTGCGGAGAAATACGGCTTGAGCAAAAGCTCAGTAACATCAGTAACCTCAGCATCACCTGGAGTGATGGCTGATGAAACTGACCATACTGAGGATACTGAGGTTTTAATCAATACATATCAGGAGGATATTCCCCTATGGAAACAATAGGTCTTAAGGCTCAGATTGAACAACTTGATCCTAAGATACATCGGGCTCTTCGAGAACGTCTGATTGCTTGTTATCGTAGGCAAAACGGAATTATGCCCAATGACAACAGGGACGAACCTAGCAAGAGGGAGACGGGACATAAGCCATTTATCGATCAATACGACGATCTGGTCATACCGTTTTCAAGCGATAGGCGATTCCATTGGTGGAATGGTGGTCGATCGATTGAGGAAACCATAAAGGAAATTGAGGGAAAATTCAAAGGATCAGGCGAGGAGAAAAATGACAAAGCAAACCACTAGGAAGAAAATAGAGGCAAACCGCCATAATGCTAAAAAATCAACTGGGCCAAAAAACACTTCTTTGACTCGGTATAATGCTTTGAAGCATGGCATACTTAGCAAGGAGATATTACTTGACGGCTACGACGAGTACTGCATGTCGAAACCGAGTTTTTAGAGGCTGAATTAGCTGAATGTAGTGTGGACTGGAATGGAATAGAATTTGGTGATGCCAAAGCTTGGAATAGGGTTGTTTCGCGAGAGCTTGGCAAGAATGGTGCTTGGCTGAACCTGACTCGGTATGAGACCACAATTGAGAAACAGATTTATAAAGCCTTGCATGAACTCATAAGATTTCAAGCAGCAAGAAAAGGCGAGAATCCTCAGGTTCCTATGGCTATCGATGTTGATATTTCTGGGCAATCATAACTTGGCTTCGTTTCGTAAATGAGTGGACAAATTGTGCACAAACCGGAAATGGCGCAATTCAACCATAACGCTCTACTAATTAACGAATTACAGTAATTTGAGATTACCTGAAAGTGCACATTTTGTGTAATGATTTAGGTAAAAATCTGATAAAACAAATCCAGGAGGAGCGAATGGGCAGGTGGGAATGGTCAAATCGAAAAACGGTTGAACAATGTTGGGCTTTGGATGTGATCAAAATGTCCAAAGACGGAGTCTTCAAGGGTGGGCCAGGGAAATATTGGAGTTTACAATATAGAAATAGACAAGGGAAAGTGATCTGCAGCTTTGGATACTGGGTTAGGAGTGATCTCCACGAGAATCTTTATCTTGAGATGACGTATACTCTCATAGATCAGCACCAGGAGGAATCCCAAAGTTTTAATTATCGAATTGATTTGACAACTACGCCTTGTTATTTCGGTGGCAGGCGATATTGGTTTATCTGTCCATGTGTGGTTGAAAATCGGATCTGCCAAAGAAGGGTAGGGAAGTTATACTTGCCCCCGAACGGTAAATATTTCGGGTGCAGACATTGTTATAATCTAACCTATAAATGCCAGAAAGAACACGATAAAACCATTGATGCCCTGCTGAAAAATCCGTTTCTACTGAGATCTCAATTGGCGGCCGGAGATGTCAAAGCCGCGCTTGCCGCCTTGAAGCTTATCAACAGGACTTGATTCCGGCTGACCCCTGTATTCAGAAGATTCAATTGAGCTTTCGGGCGTTCTCAGAGTTGACATCTTCAATTGCGTGGGTTATCTTATATAGTTAAAGTATTTACAAATAATTTAAGATATGGCTCCGTGATTTGGGAAAAGATGGACACAATTATGAGGCAGCCTTGCCCATTTTTGCTTGAAAAGCAGAGAGAGTTCAACCCTCTTCAAAGGTGAGCCATGTCCGGAAAGGACTCGACGAATCTTGGCAGGTATATTATCCGGCCCTTGGGAGGAAGGATGAATCATAATGGCAACCAGATTGAGGCCCGCCTGTGGGCAGCTGCAGACGAACTGCGGGCTAATTCCAAACTGAAATCTTCTGAATATTCTGTCCCCGTGTTAGGACTGGTTTTTTTGCGATATGCCGACCACAAGTTCCAGACGGCGGCAATGGAATTGACCGGCACTGGCGGCGGACGGCGGAAGATTGGCCCTGCCGACTATCAGGCTCGGGGGGTGCTCTATTTGCCCGAAGCAGCACGTTTCTCGGCACTGATTAAATTGCCGGAGGGATCCAACATTGGCGCGGCCATCAATGACGCCATGCGCGCCATCGAGGCGGATAATCCCGACCTCAAGGGCGTCTTGCCCAAGACCTACAACCGCTTTGAAAACGCCCTGCTTAAAGAACTGCTCAAGACCATGAACTCCGTCCCCATGGATATCGAGGGAGACGCTTTCGGCAAGATATACGAATACTTCCTTGGCCACTTCGCCATGAGTGAGGGCCAGAAGGGCGGCGAGTTCTTCACCCCTACCGCCATCGTCCAGCTTATTGTTGGTATTATCGAACCATTCCATGGGCGCATCTTCGACCCGGCCTGCGGCTCAGGCGGCATGTTCGTACAGAGCGCCCGATTTGTTGAGGAACGCAAAAAGAATCCTGGCGCCGAACTGAGCATATACGGACAGGAAAGGGTTGCTGAAACTGTCAGGCTGAACAAGATGAACCTCGCCGTGCATGGACTTGCTGGCGACATCCGTCAGGGCAACTCTTACTATGAAGATTTGCATCGCTCCACTGGCAAGTTCGATTTCGTAATGGCCAATCCGCCTTTTAATGTAAATCGGGTTGACAAGGACCGGCTCAAGGACGACCCGCGCTTTCCCTTCGGCCTGCCACGCACCGACAACGCCAACTACATTTGGATTCAACTTTTCCACAGTGCTCTGAGCGACACCGGCCGGGGCGGATTCGTCATGGCCAACTCCGCCTCCGACGCCCGCGGCTCGGAACTGGACATCCGCAAACAGCTCATCGAAGCTCACGCCGTGGATGTGATGGTGGCCGTCGGTTCCAACTTCTTCTACACCGTGACCCTGCCCTGTACCCTATGGTTTTTCGACAATAGCAAGCGCAAGACCGACCGCGCCGATAAGGTTCTCTTTATCGACGCCCGCCACCTCTACCGCCAGATCGACCGCGCTCACCGCGACTGGACCCCGGCACAGATTGAGTTTTTGGCCAACATCGCCCGGTTCTACCGAGGCGAGGAACCGGAGAATTTGCACGGCAGCTTCGAACTGCTGACCGAAAACTTCGGCAAGAAACCCAAGTATGCCGATGTGGCAGGACTTTGCAAGGTGGCAACGCTGAACGAGATCGAATCCCAGGGTTGGAGCCTCAATCCCGGCCGCTATGTGGGCGTAGCCGACCGCACCGAGGACGACTTTGACTTTAATGAGCGGCTGGGGGAACTGAACGAGGAACTGGAGGTCCTCAATGTCGAGGCGCGGGAACTGGAAGAGCGGATCGCGGAGAACGTGGTCAAGTTGTTGGAGAAGGAATGATGGCAAGTAAAAAGCCCCTATCCGAGGTTACAACGTTTATATCTCGTGGAATCTCACCAAAGTACGACGAGAACGGTTATGTCGTGATTAATCAGCGATGCATTCGGGAGCAGCGCGTTGATTTCAGCAGGATTCGATTTTCTGACAGTGAGAAAACATCGGTTAAGCCCGAGAAGTTCGTATGTCAATGGGATGGACTCGTTAACTCTACAGGTGTTGGAACTTTGGGACGGGTGGCCCAAATCCTCAAACCAGTCAATAGCACGATTGTTGACTCTCACGTCACAATCGTAAGACCCGATCTTGAACAACTAGATGGCAGGTACTTTGGCTATGCTTTATTCGATGCCGAAAAGTATATTGAGACTCTGGGTGAAGGAGCAACGGGTCAAACAGAATTGGCACGAGGGCGCCTTTCCGAAGTTGACATCCGCGTCCCCTCCTTATCCACCCAACGGAAGATCGCGGCGATACTCTCGGCCTACGACGACCTGATTGAGAACAACCTGCAGCGGATCAAGATTCTGGAGGAGATGGCGCAGAACCTCTACCGCGAGTGGTTCGTCAAGTTCCGCTTCCCCGGCCACCAGCACGCCCGCTTCACCGATTCTCCCCTCGGCCGGATTCCAGAAGGGTGGGAGGTGAAGGCGCTCGGCTCACTCATAGCGGAGCATATTGGCGGTGGATGGGGGAAGGATGTCGCAGATGAGAGGCACACCGTGCCTGCATGGGTAATTCGTGGCACAGATATTCCAGATGCGCGTTTCTGCAATTGTTCAAAGGTCCCTTTCAGGTATCATACAACATCGAACTTGAAATCACGTTGTCTCATGCCGGGTGATATTATTTTTGAAGTGTCTGGTGGTAGTAAAGACCAACCGTTAGGTAGATCCTTATTAATATCATCTGAACTGTTCGCAGCCTTTAATGGTGACTCTGTAATATGCGCTAGTTTTTGTAAACGGATTCGGCCAGATTCACAGCAATATGCGTCCGAGCTTCTTTACTTATCTTTCTTGGATGCTTATGTATCTGGTGAGATAGAGCAATACCAAGTACAGTCTACTGGAATTTCTAATTTCAAATGGTCAGATTACCTTGAGAAGGTAAATCGTTGCGTGCCACCGGCGGATTTGCAGGAACGCTTTTGTGACCTGTGTGTTCCATTGTTTTCAGAGATCGCTACTTTTGGCCGAAAAAACACTACCCTCCGCCGCACCCGCGATCTGCTGTTGCCCAAGCTCATATCCGGCGAGATAGATGTTTTGGAGTTAGATATTGCCTTTCCCGAGGAGGTCGAAATATGAAAGCTACCGAAGCAAGATTTTTAGACTTTATAAAGAAGTCACCTCAGTTTGTTATTCCCATTTACCAGCGCACATATTCTTGGACCGAGCGTGAGTGCAGGCAGCTCTGGGACGATATCCTGCGCACCGGCAGTAACGAAAAGGTGTCTGCTCATTTTGTCGGCTCCATCGTCTATATAGAAAAGGGACTGTATCAGGTGACGTACCAGTCGCCGCTTCTGGTTATTGATGGCCAACAACGCCTGACCACGATGGCGCTGCTGATAGCCGCAGTGGCGAAGGCTCTGGATAATCTGCCGGATGAAGACCGGGAACCGGTTGAGGGCTTCTCACCCCGGAAGTTACGCAATTACTATCTCATCAACCCGGAAGAAAAAGACGAGCGTCATTATAAACTAATTCTATCCCAGACTGACAAAGATTCGCTTCTTGCCGTTGTAACCGGAAACGAACAACCCAAAGATTATTCTCGGCGTATCGCGGAGAACTATAAACTCTTTGAAACATGGATTGCTGGATGTGCGGGTGATCTTACCGCACTATGCAATGGGATTGCCAAGCTGGTGGTTGTGGACATTGCGCTAAACCGGGATCAGGACAATTCGCAATTAATCTTTGAAAGTATGAACTCCACCGGGCGGGAACTAACCCAGGCTGATTTAATCCGCAACTTCATTTTGATGGGCCTGGAGCCGGACTTGCAGATTCGCCTTTATGAGAATTTCTGGCGGCCTATGGAACTGGACTTCGGGCAGGAGGCCTACGGCACCCACTTCGACAGCTTCATGCGACATTATTTGACGGTTAAGACCGGCGATATTCCAAAATTGGACGCCGTATACGATGCCTTTAAGGCTCATGCCCGCTCCCCTATTATAGCGGAGGCAGGGGTGGAGTCATTAGTTTTCGACATTCGAGACTTTGCGCGTTATTTTTGTGCCATGGCTTTGGGAGCCGAGACTGATCAAAACCTCAAGCTCGCCTTTCGCGACCTGCGTGAGCTCAAGGTGGATGTGGCGTATCCCTTCCTATTGGAACTTTATCACGATTATACGAAGGACATATTATCGAAGAATGATTTTGTGTCGACGGTGCGATTCATTGAATCTTATGTCTTCCGCCGGGCCGTCTGCGCCATCCCCACTAATTCGCTCAACAAGACCTTCGCTACCTTTACAAAGGCTCTGAAAAAAGACCGCTATCTGGAAAGCGTTCAGGCCCATTTGCTTCTGCTTCCTTCCTATCGGCGTTTCCCGAATGATGAGGAGTTCAAACGGGAATTGCCGGTGCGTAATCTCTACAATTTCAGGAGTTGCAGTTACTGGCTGAGGCGGCTGGAAAACTATGGCCGTAAGGAGCGCGTTGAGGTGGCCGAATATACCATTGAGCATATCCTGCCTCAGAATGAAAAGCTTTCCAAAGAGTGGAAAGAAGCTCTGGGCACGGAATGGGAACGTATCCGAGATACCTGGCTCCATACCCTCGGCAACCTGACTCTGACCGGATACAATTCGGAATATGGTGACCGGACTTTTGGCGAGAAACGCAATATGCAGGGTGGCTTTAAGGAAAGCCCGCTTAAACTAAACCAGGATCTTGGTCAGCTTGAGAATTGGAATGAAGAAACGATCAAAGCGCGCGCCCAACGATTGAAGGATTCGGTAGTAGAAGTATGGCGTGCCCCAAAACTGGATGCCGATATCCTGACCGCCTATCGGCCCAAGGTAGAATCAACAACAGGCTATTCAATCGATGATCATCCTCATCTCCTCAGTGGCTTGGGACAAGAACTTTTTGCGGCATTTCGTAAAGAGGTTTTGGCACTCGATCCAGCAGTAAGCGAGGAGTTTCTAAAACTCTATGTGGCCTACAAGGCCGAAACCAACTTTGTCGATGTAATACCACAGGCAAAGCGATTGAGGTTGGCGCTAAATATGCATTTTGCTGATATTAACGATCCTCGCGGCCTCTGTCGGGATGTTACCAATGTCAGTCGCTGGGGTAATGGTGATGTGGAAGTCGGTTTCACCTCGGTTGAGGAGCTACCATATATTATAGCATTGGTGCGCCAGTCCTTTGACCGTCAAATGGGGAATGGGAGCGAACATTGACGCCCACTGGTTATACCGAAGACGCCTTAGTCGAGCAACCAGCCATTGAATTGCTGGCGAAGTTGGGATGGGAGACGGTCAATGCGTATCACGAGTTCGACTCTGGAGCGAGCACAATGGGCCGCGAGACGCGGGCTGAAGTCATCCTCATCTCCGGGCTCCTCCCGGCCCTGCAAAGGCTCAATCCCGAAGCGTCGCCTGAGGCGATTGGCCAAGCTATTGAAGAACTGACCCGCGACCGCTCGCGCCTGAGTATGGCAGCCGCAAACCGCGAGATTTACCATTTGCTTAAAGATGGCGTGCGCGTTCCCATTCCCGACCCTGAAGGGGGCGGCGAGACAGTGGAGGTGCTGCGTTTAATTGACTTCGATAACCCGGAGAACAACGACTTTCTGCTCTGCTCCCAGTTCTGGGTTACCGGCGAGATGCACACCCGCCGCGCCGACTTGGTGGGTTTTGTCAACGGCCTGCCGCTGATCCTGATCGAACTCAAGGCCGTTCACCGTCGTCTGGAGACAGCCTTTGCTGGCAATCTGCGCGACTACAAAGACACCATACCTCAGCTTTTTTGGCCTAATGCCCTAATTATCCTTTCCAACGGAAGCCAAAGTCGAGTAGGCAGCGTTACGGCCGGATGGGAACATTTCAACGAGTGGAAGAAGGTGGGAAGCGAGGACGAGGCCGGCCGCGTGTCACTTGAGACCATGCTACGTGGTATTTGTAAGCCATCGCGGTTGTTGGATTTAGTGGAAAACTTCACACTGTTTCAGGAAGCCTCGGGCGGATTGATCAAGTTGACGGCTAAAAATCATCAATATTTGGGGGTCAACAATGCGCTGGAGGCTTTGACCGAAATCCGCCAGCGGGAAGGTAAACTGGGGGTTTTCTGGCATACCCAGGGTAGTGGCAAAAGCGTTTCGATGATTTTCTTTGCACAGAAGGTGTTGCGAAAGATTCCGGGTAACTGGACCTTCGTGATCGTCACAGACCGTAAAGAGCTGGACGGACAGATATACAAAAACTTCGTCTCGTCCGGGGTAGTGACGGAAGGCCGCGCCCAGGCAGAAAGCTGTTCCCATCTCCGACAATTGCTTGGCGAGGATCACCGCTATATCTTCACCCTGATTCACAAGTTTCGGGAGCAGGAGGAGGCTTCCAATCGTGATGACATTATTGTAGTTACCGATGAGGCTCATCGCAGCCAATATGACATGCTGGCTCTGAACATGCGCACGGCTTTGCCTAATGCCGCCTTCCTGGCCTTCACCGGAACGCCACTGATTGTGGGCGAGGAAAAAACCCGTCAAGTCTTCGGCGATTATATCAGCGTGTATGATTTCCAGCAGTCTGTGGCCGACGGCTCGACAGTGCCGCTTTATTACGAGAACCGTATCCCCGAACTGCAATTGGTCAATGAGGACCTTAACGAGGACATGGAGCGCCTGCTGGAAGAGGCCGAACTTGACGAGTCGAAGGAGAAAAAGCTGGAGCGGGAGTTTGCCCGCGAGTACCATCTAATTACCCGCGATGAACGTTTGGAGGCGGTTGCAGAAGACTTGGTTGGGCATTTCACAGGGCGGGGCATTCATGGCAAGGCCATGATAATCTGTATCGACAAGGCCACTGCTATCCGCATGTTTGACAAGGTGAAAAAACACTGGGCGGCAAAAATCGAAGCGTTACAGACGGAACTGACCGAGGCGAGCGAAGACAACCGGCGGGAGATTGAAAACCTAATCGCCTATATGGCAGAAACCGATATGGCGGTCGTGGTATCTCAGGGGCAGAACGAAATCGCGGACATGGCCGAAAAAGGTTTGGACATCCGCCCACATCGCAAACGCATGGTCGAAGAGGACCTGGAAACCAAGTTCAAGAACCCGGACGATCCTTTCCGACTGGTTTTCGTATGCGCCATGTGGATGACCGGTTTTGATGTGCCAATATGCTCGACGCTTTACCTTGATAAGCCAATGCGCAACCATACGCTGATGCAAACCATCGCTCGGGCCAACCGCGTTTATGCCGACAAGGTAAACGGTCTGATCGTGGACTACACTGGTGTCTTCCGCAATCTGGAGCGGGCGCTGGCTATTTACGGTGCGGGTGGCGGTGGTAATAAGCCGGTGGAGGATAAGAAGGCTCTGGTAGCGGCATTGCGGCAGGCACTGGAGGAAACCCAAGCCCTGTGTTTGGGACAGGAGGTGGACCTTACGGCCATCCGGAATGCCGAGGGATTCGTCCGCATCGGCCTGCTCGATGATGCAGTGGAAGCGCTGGTAGCTTCCGAGGAGATTAAGCGCCGCTTTCTCGACCTGGCCAACACGGTGAGGAGGCTGTATAAGGCGGTGCTACCTGATCCCGCCGCACGGGAATTTGCCGCCGAGGTGACACCCATACATGTCATCACCGAGAAAATCCGCGCGCTGACCCCGGTGGCGGACATCTCAAAAGTTATGCAGCAGGTGGAGGGATTGCTCGATCGTTCCATCGCTACCGAAGGCTATGTCATTCGCGAGACAGGTCCACCCGAAAGCGATGACCATTTAATTGATCTCAGTAACATAGACTTTGAGGCACTGGCCGAGAGATTCAAGACAAGCCGTAAACGTACTTTAAACGAGAGGCTCAAAGGAAAGATATCGATAAAGCTGATGGTAATGGTTCGACTCAACCGCACGCGTATTGATTATCTGGAGCGTTTCCAGGCGATGATTGACGCCTACAACGCGGGCAGCCTCAATGCCGAGGAGTTCTTCCAACAACTGGTGGCCTTTGCCAAGAGTCTGGATAAAGAAGAACTCCGGGCCGTGGGCGAACAGCTTACTGAAGAGGAGTTGGTGCTTTTCGATCTCCTGACCAAGCCCAACATTGAAATGAGCGAGGCGGACCGGGAAAAGGTCAAAGCCACGGCCCAGGAGCTGCTGATCACTCTCAAGGAAGGCAAGCTGGTACTCGATTGGCGTAAACGCCAGCAGGCCCGCGCAGAAGTGCGGGTGACCATTGAGAAACTTCTAGACGAGGGATTGCCGAGTGTTTACACTCCAGAGCTATTTGATCAAAAAACTACAGCCATATTCCAGCACGTCTATGACGCCTACTATGGAGCTGGGCGAAGTGTGTATGCGGCAGCATGAGGCTAAATAATATAGCGTTTTCGGCGAATGGATGTTCGCGCCAACCAGGAGACGGCATGAAATAATGACTGAATAGTACCGCGGAGAGCTTAGAAAAGTTGACCTGCCCCCAGTTATTGTACCACATTCTAAGTTAGTCCTCCAGCCATTTTTGTCAGGATTGGCTGAGGTTTAATTGCTTTTGGAACCGGCACCCGATAGCCTAAAGAGCTATGAGGCCTGTTCAATGATCGTATGGACCAAAAATGATGGAAATAAAAGCCAAATTCATCAACGAGGATACATTGTGGGAGAATGTCATCTAATGCTTAATTAGCGAGGTAGATAGACAATTTTGCAAAGAGATTATATGCATCTAATTTATTGAATAAAAAGGGATTACGTCATTGAGTTATTTTGTTTACATACGTCCTTGACAATTGCATAATAAAATCCGAAATTGTGTCAATAAAGTTTGAAATTGTGTCTGCCGATATATGGAAATAGAAATCAGTTCCAAGGAACGTAGAAGATCACCTTTGGCCCAGTTATCGCTTGACAATGGGCGGTTGAAGCATATATTTTATTTAGTAGCTTGCTTATGCATAGTCAATTATACTGCCCAAAGAAAATAGAATTTCGTAAATAAATTATAGGGGTGTACGATGGCAAAAAATGTGCATAGATCCCAGGAGAATAGTGGGCAGGTCAGACCAAGTTATCGTATTTTCGGTGGAAGAACTAATCGTAAGGGGTATAACAACTACGATGATCTTATCGTAGCCAAAGGCGGCGGTCCCGTTTATAGGTTTATTAGAGGACCATTCCCATTTGATGAGATTGAGACAAGCATAAGCTCTTCTTCTACAAAAATAGGAAAAGGTAGCAGGAAGGATGATGAATGACGATAGGACTCCATATCTCAATCCGGACGTAGCGGTTTCTCTATATTCTAAGAACCGTGATCTGTTTCTTGCATTGGATGATCTTTTATCTATTGACATAATCTTTCTTTGCGCTGGTGGACGCAAAATCTCTGAAATTTTTGATTTTCTGCAAGATAAATACAAACCTAAAGATCCAATTCAATTCAGAGATGACATCTTGAAAATGATTTCAGAATGTCATCATAAAGGATTTCTTGAGTTTTCTTAGGGATTATGACTGATTCCAATATCGGCAAGCATTCTATTCACATTATTTATGATAAAGATTTTTGGGGCTATGGCTTAGTCTTTGACAATAATGGTATATTCAAGTGTGCGCTAAGACCATCAGATATCGGGGCATATTTACAGGTGGTTGATAGCCAACCTCTCATAATTGATCCTATGCAGCAATGCTGGGCTGGGTCTTCTGGGGAGAGGAAGGCGGTAAATCACCTAAATTTATACTTTTCACGCTTGTTTGGAAGCAACAGCCCTTTTATTGATACCTATGCAATATTCGGAAAATACCTATCGCCTCTAGTGAATAAATTCCTTATCCAAGACCCTATCTTGGATTTGGGATCCGGCCCTGGAAATTACTTTAATGGCAAATCAGAGATTTTATCCTTAGATCTATGCATTAAAAACTCACAACAAATTCCATCAGATGAAGAAATTATTGGTCTGCAAATGAATGGCGACGCAGGGGATCTACCGTTTAAAAATGAAGTATTCGGATCAATATTGTGCAGCTTCGTTTTAGAACATGTACCTGATCCCAACCGAGCAGTCGGGGAAATATCACGAGTGCTTAGGAGAAATGGAGTTGTTATAATTTCGTATCCATCCATGAGTGTAATCGAGGTTGGAAAAAGAATGTTTTCAAAAGAAAGACCAACAATTCCCATTTTTCATCAACGAACTTTTGGCTTATTTTCAATGCGTATGTGCTTTTCTACTCGACAAATTATTAAGACCCTTGTGTCTCACAAGTTTCGGATAATTAAGGTTATAGGAGTAAAACCCTTGCCTGCGGAAAATATTTTAGCTTCGCTATTGAATAATTTTCTATCCGGGTTATACCCGTTTAAATACTTGGGCTCTCAGACTATAATGATCGCGCAAAAAAAATGAAGGCACTATCATCAAAAGATTTTTGGGCAGAGTTTGCTAAGCGGAAGCTACTTTTAGATAAGACTGATACAATCTGGCTTCCACTAAATGCACAATTAAGTCTGGATAAAATATTTGGCGAACTTACTTCTCATAGAATTTCTGAGATGACATCTAAAGCAATAGATATCAGCTGTATTAATTGCTCTTATGCGCGGAATGGATGTACTTTAATTTGTGATGGTCATATGGGGATAATTCAGGGTTTGTTCGAAAAAGAAGACGGCCGTCATTACAACGTAGAAAAGGCTATAATTGACGGAATCTGTCATATCAAGTTGGAATATGCAGATGATGAAGATAAGTCATAATTTCAATGTCTTGCTGGTTTTTCCTCCGGTTTGGCTTCCGGAGGCACCTTATCTAAGCACGGCAATGCTGGCTGCCTATTTGTCTGAGAGAGGGATTGAGGTTAGTCAAATAGACGCCAATGTCGAATTTTGGAATCACTTCTATAAATCCGAACAGATTAACATCATTTATCATAATCTTCAGAAAAGATGGAAAATTCTGAACAAAGGGAAATTTGTCGAGGGTAAAGATATTGAATTGGCCAAAAGAATGGCCGCTGTTGTCGGTTTAAGAAAACAACAATTTAAGCATGAAGTAGAGCATGAGATAATATCAAAGCCCTTCTATCGCAAACTACTAATTAATTTTAGTATATTCAATAGAGAATACTGCAGCCTTTCTCCCCGGGAGGCGGAAATAGATAGCAGCCAGCTGGGTTATCATGACCTTCTATATTCTGATATTTCTCTTAGTGATTGTACGTTTTCATCTGATGATCTACATGCCGCCTCTACCGATGCTTCCGCGAATCCATACTATAGTTACTTTGAAGAAAATATCCTTTCCACCGTCATAAGTCGAGAACCTTCAGTTCTTGGAATATCGATTATTGCCGCCAACCAGGTAGTCCCAGCTTTTACGTTGGCTAATTTAATAAAAGAAAGAATCCCTCAGATTCACATAGTAATCGGAGGACCTTGGTGCAGTCACGTGAGAGAAAAGCTAGCCCCAAAACTTGGAATGTTCCCGTTTATTGACAGCCTAATAGTATTCGAGGGAGAAGAATCCCTTTACAGGTTGGTTTTGGCATTGGGAGGGGAACTACCTATTAGTGAAGTCCCGAATCACGTTTTAAATAGAGATGGCTCGCCGGCAACATGTGTCAAACATTGTGAATTAAATATGGATAATTTGCCAACTCCAATATTTAATCAGAAAGATCTAAACAAATATGATACGGTAGCAACATTCCCTATTCAGGCTTCAAGGGGTTGTTATTGGGGGAAATGTACTTTTTGTTCCTATCCGTTACTTGAGCCCAAATATAAGGTGAGAAATATCGAGAAAGTAATTAAAGACATAAGAGTATTGACTGATTCATTTGGTGCGAAAACAATCCATTTCTCAGATGCTATCATTTCGCCAAACTATGCGGACAAGCTTAGTAAAGCCCTACTGGTCGCAAATCTTAATATAGAATGGATAATTTTTGCCAAATTCGAAAAAGCCTTTAGTAAAAAACTTATTGAGCAAATGGCAAAGAGCGGATGTATATGTATCAATTGGGGTTTGGAATCCGGATGCAACAGAATTCTAAAGACTATAAACAAAAGTTACAGCCTTGATGCAACACAAAAGATCATCAGGTTTGCCGCTGAAGCTGGCATACATAATCGGATTTTGATTATGTATGGGTTGCCGACTGAGACCTTGCCCGATGCATTACAGACTGTAGATTTTGTTGAAAAGAATCTGGCCTATATTGGCTCAATTTCATATGGGTATTATCATCCCGAGATCAATACACCAATGGAAAAATATTGGGATGATTCCGTAATAAATTTACAGCAAGACTCAACCACTGATCTGGCATTGAGTTATCCTTGGGCGGGGAACATCGACACCGGAGGTTTGAAGATACTAATCGGAAAATATAAATCAATCCAACTTAGCATCTCCGCTTTACATCGCTCTAAAATCGGAGAGGGCTTCCCAGCCAGTATAAAAAATGCCTTGACAGGGCCTAGAAAAGATTTTATGATTAAATCAATTAAGACAGGGGAAGGCTCAACAATCAGAATAGAGAGTATGGTGGCTGAGAGTTTTCCCTCCGGTAAACGGCGTATCTGGTATGAAATTCAATAGCTGGCGTAAATGACTATTGGGCAATAGTTAATAGGCCATATCCTGAATCGGAAAACTCATGGGCTATGGAGGTTCAAATAGCTGATGGTCGAGAACATTAATCTTATAAATGATTGTTATATATTCACTGTCGACGATAATGGCCTATAAATAGAGTTGTGTCTGTGCAAGGGCAAGCTGGGGAGACTTTGAATGAAGTTATACCATTCGAGCGTTATTTATTGGGATAAATCTTGCAAAGACTGGCTGTTGCCTATGCCATCCTACATGGGTGACGCGATAGGATTGGAGAAGAACAATTTTTTTGCGAATTTCCTTTACCATGAAAACGTTAAGGTAGAGGCGAATAAATATGAACTAGTGCTGTCACCCTTCCTGAGGAAGGAATTATCAACATTGTACAATTTTCGATTCAAAATGCCTAATAAGACTGAAGCCGCTCACGATCTAATTAAATTAATAAAGGATGAAGAGACACTCTATTTGAATATGAGCACAATCAACGGTATTGATTGCGCCAATCCTGAATATTCAGAAGCTTCAGCTATTGGGATTATGCAGGGAATAGAAAATCAAATCCGGAAATTAGCGAGACAGATACCATGCGATTATTCCAATATAAATAGAATATTGTGGAAGCGGGCAAAAGAGCTGAAGTTACTCAAGATTGCTGAGTGCTTTGAAAAAACATATATAGGCAAGAACAAGAAATTACATTATAAGGGTCCCTTACTTTCGATCGAACAATGTTGGAAAGAAAATTATTATAAACCTAGAGATAGTAATTCATTAGAGAAAGAAGTCCATATAAATGATGACGAGGTGAAAATATGCCGCGGCAAAAACGAAAAAACATATATCACCATTCTGAAAGGACTATTAGAAGTAATTTTCAAGCAATCTCATATCACCTTTGATAACTCAGTTCGAATATATGTCACAGTACGACTTGATAGTGAGCGTAATGCACTGTCTGTGATCATTAAACCACCCAACGAACGAATATGTGATTTTGAGATAACAATGGATGATTCCACCAACATAAATGAGTTGACGAAAATATTATCCCATGAGGCGGGTACAGATTTGCGCTCCATTTCTTCGGTACCGTATCCCAAAAAAGAAATCAAATTGACTATTTCTGCAAATGTCCATAAATCAAAGTTCGAATCTATAAGCGGAAGGGTGATTAGTGAATATTTACAACTTCTAGGTGATAAAAGGTTACTGAGAATATCAAATGCGGAAGTAAAGCCCGTATGCCTAAAAACCAGGGCTCAGCGTGATATTTTAAGGCTAGAGAGAGATTTATTTCAGATTCATATTATGATGGTTGGATATACAATTGATGATAGTATTAGCCATGAAGTTGTGGCAGAACCTGATGGGGATAAACGTATTTCAGAACTGGCCAAGAAGTTAGCCTCGCAAATCGAAGATAATTTTGTGAATTTCACGAATGGTGCTGGTGATATAACAGATAAGTTCATTAGTGTTATTAAAAGTGAGTTTTCTCGTCGTTTTGTGAGAATTAACGAATGCAAGAAATACATGAATTCCGGAATTAAGCTCGTGCAGCGTGGGGCAAAGAAACACTGGTTTATTGACATTAATAAAAGCGGCTTTGTAATAGTCTGTTTTTCCGGGAACTTGAGAATTGCTGAGTTAGGAAAGTCTTGGAGAGATGACATTTGTAGGGAATTTGCACTTAGATTCGAGAAAAATCCGCCAATAAATGAAGAAAAGATGCGTAACCTATTTTTATTATTTCTCGAATGTATCGTGAATATCAAAAAGTTAAGTATGATTAAGGAGGCAATAGGCAAATATAATATAGAATCCAGGCTGGGCGGAGGGAAGTCAGGGAACCTGTATTTGGCTAATTACGAAGAGAAAAAAGAAATAAGGAAGGTGGCTATCAAAGTACAAGACGAAGTACCATCGCTCATGGAATTGGAAATTCCCTTTAATGAATTTGAAAATGAGAATGTTATAAAATATATAGAAATATTTCCGTACAACTCAAGGTATTATGTAGTTATGGATTACGTTAAGGGCTTAGACCTAAAGAAAGTGATTGCTGATATAAAGGCGAAAGTGACTAAGCTAAAGCTATCAAAGATGCTCGTTTATATGGAGGAGATTCTTAAAGGCGTGCAGTATCTACATTCTCGCAAAAAGAAAAATAGCGTATTAATTCATTCGGATTTAAAACCTGCCAACATTATGATTGAAGACGAAAGTGAGCGTCCCATAGTAGTCGACTACGGATTAGCAAGATTTTTGGCCCAACCCATAAATACTCTTGACGATAAGGTTAGAGATCCATATTACAAAGCACCCGAGTTTTACATAACTGCTATACCAATAAGTCAGCGCAGCGATGTGTTTTCTCTTGGCTTGATTTTTTATGAATTGATCATGCTGAGGCACCCAGTAAATAACTCTGGAAAAATAAACAATTATGAAAAAATAATGAAGAAACTGTCAAGTTCAAAAGGTTTTAATGTCGGTAAGGCTAATGAAGTATCCAAAATATTGAATAACTCATGTAATCAACTTCAAAAAGAACTAGGCAATAAACATGTAAAACTTGTTGAACTCATAAGGAAGGCACTGTCCTTTAATCCCTTGGATAGGTATGAAAATGCAATCAAAATGCTAAAAGAATTCAAAACATGTAAATAATTAAAGATAAAAAAATCCCAAAGCTCTTGGCTTTAGAACGTGAGGAAGGAATGAATAAGACAGATCAAATCTTCGCAAAAGGCACTAGCGGCTTAGTAAAAACCTTTTCTTGGACTGATATATCATTGCTTGCTATTTCGGCACCTGCTGGTTCAGGTATAATCTATTATTCTGTTTCCACCGCCTCTACGTATCCAGGTGCCAGCATACCGCTCAGTTTTCTTATAGGGATGATAATATTTCTGCCGATAATATTCCTCGCGGCATGCAGCTCTGTTATGATCCCGAGATCAGGTAGTTTATATGTATTAATTAGCAGAGTTATTGACCCTGCTTTGGGCTATCTTGCGGGTTTCCTACTCTATGTCGCCTATAGTCTTGCGGCAGGTGTAATTTCATATGTTGCCGTTGGAGTAATCGGAGGAATTATTGCCAATTTTGGGGAAGTTTCGGCTTCTACCTTTCTCAAGAGTATTGGATCGGTAATGCAGACTACAACATGGCAGTTGGTGATAAGTATAGCATTCCTGATAATAATTTGGGCGACAATCTTAGCAGGAGTCCATTTGTTCAGAAATATGATGAGGCTATTGTTTGTCATTACTTTGGGCTGTACACTCATCACAGTCGTATATTTTCTCTTCACATCATCGTCTTCAGCCGAGCGCCTTTTCGATAATACTTGGGGCCAGGGTACATTCAATAATATTCTCAATCTGGCCGCACAGAATGGGTGGAATTCCCCCGGATTTTCGTGGAGTCAAACCATTAGCGCTCTGCTTGTCGTATTGTGGTCTTTTGGCGGAATTGAAGTGATAAGTTATGCCAGTGGAGAAATTGGGCAGGTGGGAAGGAAGGTATTCACCGGATATATGATTGCATGGGTGGCTCTTGGTTTATTCTACATACTGGTAGCCTATTCAATACTTATACCGATGGAGGGATTTTTGGGAGCATATGATTTTTTATATCAAAATCATAGCCAATTGTTGGGAGAAATAATGACTCCAATTGCCCCCTCAATACCGTTCTACCTCGCTTCTCTGATGCCTTCACATTGGTTTGGGATATTGCTTGCGCTAGGAATTTCCTTTTGGCTTTTAAGTACGATAATTCCTTATTTCTTCTCTCCATCAAGGCTGATTTTCGCACTGGCTATGGATAGAGCGATTCCTGAGAAGATGGCTAATGTGAATAAAGCCGGTGCTCCCACATGGAGTACCCATGTGACAATAATCATAGCCATTTTAGGCGTTCTTTTTAATGTCATGAATGTGGAGGTCGTACTGGGTACGTTACTCTTTGCAGCGTTTTTTGTCTTTTGGCTTTATGGGATTAGTGCAATGCTTTTGCCGTATCGTAAACCGGAGCTTTATGAGAGTTGTCCAATAAAGACAAGGATGTTCGGCGTTCCGATATATAGCGTATCGGGCGTTCTTACGTTTGGTATAGGCTGGTTTGTCCTTTTCTTTACGATTCGTCAAATGACCCTTGCCGTTTCGATTACAACAGCAGTAATTATGGCCATGGGACTTCTCATTTATTATGTGCAATATCTAAAGAATCGAAAAAAAGGGATAATAATTGATAAAGTTTACTCCGAAATTCCACCAGCATAAACTAACTAATCGCGATTGAGTGTAACAATGGGAAGATTTCGACTATTCTTTGCCTGCGATATTCATGGCTCAACCCTTGCTTATAGGCGTATATTGAATGTTCCCAAATTCCACGAGGTTGATCTCATTATTATAAGTGGGGATCTCTGTGGAAAATCACTTACCCGAATAGTAACGGGGGGTACTTATATTGAAGTCTGGGATGAAAGGGGATTAGTAGAAAATGATGTCAATCCTGCTGAGGTTGACCAACTGAGCCGGAACTTTGAAAATAACGGTAGATATATTTTCAGATGTGATAAGGATCTAAATGAGAAGGTTCAAAATGACCATGAATTATGCTGTACTACTCGAAATAATTTGGCCATCGAAAGGTTGAAGTTTTGGCTTAAACTCGCACGAGATAAGGTTGACACAAAAAAAGTAAAAATAGTATTTAGCCCAGGAAATGACGATCCCAAGGAAATTGACGCCGCGATAGCAAGCCATATTGATGATGATATCATGTGGGCGTATAATAGTGTTATTACCGTCAATAAGTATGATGTTTTGACAGTTGGGGATTCAAACATTACTCCATTCAAGACACCGCGAGAGAAACGCGAGGAGGATCTACAAATATTGCTGGATAATCTGTTCCAAAAAGTAAAAAATCCAAAGAATTCAATATGCAATATACACTGCCCACCAAATACCTCAAAATTGGATATAGCCGAAGTCCCGAGTTCTGACAAATTACTTTTTGATAGAAGCGTTAGACGTGATCATGTGGGCAGCACGGCGGTCCGCAAGGCTCTTGAGAAATATCAGCCTATGATTGGGTTGCATGGTCACGTTCATGAATCGGCTGGGATTGATAAAATAGGCCGAACGGTTTGCTTTAATCCTGGTTCGGATTATTCCTCGGGGACACTGACAGGTTTCCTTATTCATATTCAAGATGGCAATTTGGAAGGTTATCAATGGCTTACCACATAGCCCTGATGGAGATTTAAGTCACTCGTGAATTCTCATTTAATCCAGATGTTTAACCGCATAATGAAAGAGGCTGAAAACAACGGTCTAACCATAAGAGCCATTGGAGGTTTAGCTGTATTCCTTCATTGTCCCGGAAGCAAGGAATATTTTGATCGTTTCAATAGGACAATACACGATATAGATTTATTGGGTTTATCAACTCAATCGGAAAAGGCATGTCGCGTATTATGTTCGATTGGATTTCAAGAAGATACGAGATTCAGAATGATTAGTGGGGGGAGAAGAAGATCGTTTGTGATACAAGACAATTCTGTAAATGTCGATTTGATCTTCGATAAATTGTCCTTCTGTCAAAATCTTGATCTGAGGAATAGAATCACTATTGATTACCCAACAATCTCTGTAAGTGACCTATTTTTGTCAAAAATCCAGATACATGAAATGAAGCTTAAAGATGTTGTAGATATCTGTGCCCTTCTAAACGAACACAAAATAATTGACGATACAAATGAAGGGATTGACATAGGCTATATTACGAGGTTGTGTTCTATAAATTGGAGATGGTGGAAAGCCCTAAAAGAGGGTTTTAGGTCTATCAGGATAATATACAGCAGAGAAATTGGTAATGAATTTGCGTTTGGATCGATACTTGAAGAAATGGAATACACTATCGATTCGTCTGAAAAAACACTGTCATGGAAGCTAAGGAATTTGTTGGGTGAGCATATATCATGGTATGACCACGTTGAATCCCTCTAACTGATTGTCATTTAGCAGAATTTGCTGGATTGTGGTGAGTCAAACATTGCCTTTATAGTGCAATTTTGAATTTCAGACTAAACCGGAAAGTTCTGTCTATTGTGACGTCAACCCCTCTTTTTCAAAAGAATCTATATGTTGGTAACAACGTTGTTAGAGCATATATAGTGAATCCCCCAACCATTCCGTAAATTGTTGGCAAAAGGAAAATAGAAGAACTATTTAAACTTGACAAACTTGTAATGGTTCTGTTTGTATAAAAATAACAAGGAAAAACAAAGGAGGATATCATGAAACATGATTATTATTCTCTAATTCTTGAAGCGATATGTCCACTTTGTCTGACGACGAACATATCTTAATAGATATATCCAATGGTAGGCAAGAGAGACTTGATGCAGGATTGATCCCGAAATTTCTGGACCTACAAGGAACTGACAAATAATGGAATGGGCAGAAGTCTACATCGTGATCATCATGTGCGTATTAGCCATCGCGATCGCTGGGCTAACAGTCAGCCTCAGATTCCTTGAGAAGCCAAAGGCCGGAAAACACCGCAGAGATATCAAAAAATATAAGAAATGGAAAATCAGGCTCTATATCGCCTATTTTGGATTACTGGTGGCTGGCTTGGCACTCACGGTGCAGCTTGTTAAAAAAGACGGGGGTCACAAAGAATTGACACAGTTGCAAGTCAAGATCGATCAGCAGAGTTTCAAGATAGATTCCATGCAGTGTACCCTGGAGTTTCTTGCGGATATCATCATTGGATTACCATTAAATCCTCAGGATACGATCTTTGCTGCGGCAGTAGCTGAGTGTACAGCAGACAGCGCTAATAGCGCACTTGATAGTGCTTTAGTAGCTATTGGCCTCATGGAATACAACGACGCCCTCACTCTTCTGGATCGTGCTATGATAACCACCATCGGTAACTCGGAAGAAGCTGCTAAGATCCATTCATACAAGGCCATTGTTTTTAGAAATGTTGATCGGTTTCAGGAATCCCTTGCCAGCTGTGATACCGCCATTAGCTACAAACACGATTTGCTTGTAGCCTGGAACTCCCGAGGAGTTGCACTTCGCCATCTAGGACGGTACAAGGAAGCTCTTGCCAGCTACGACACTGTCCTGACTTATAATCCCGATGATTACATAGTTTGGAGCAATCGGGGTGTTGCTCTTCATCACCTTGGCCGCTACCAAGAAGCTGTTACCAGCTGTGACACTTCGATTAAATACAAACGTGATTTTCCCCTGGTATGGAACAACCAAGGTGTCTCCCTTTGTTGCCTTGGTCGTCACCAAGAAGCTATCGCCAGCTACGATACTGCTATTAGCTACAATCGCGACTTTCCTCTGGCATGGGGTAACCAGGGTGATGCTCTACGTGAACTTGGTCGACATGAGGAAGCAATTGATAGCTATGATACTGCTATTAGCTTCAAATGCGATAATCCTTTGGTATGGAATAACAGGGGAGTTGCTCTTAACTCTCTTAGGCGGTACGTGGAAGCCGTTGCCAGTTACGATACCGCTTTGGATTTCAGAAGCGATGATCCCACAATCTGGATAAACCGTAGCTTTGCTCTCGGACATATAGGCCGGTACAGAGAAGCTGTTGCTAGCTTCCATACTGGTCTGGCATACAAATGGGTAAAGGCTCATGTCGTTATAAAAATACTCCTGTTTCTTACCACTTTGACCCTACTCACTCTTTATGTGTTTAGTACAGTCCGTCACGTTATGTTACTTTTAGAGTCTCGATCTGAACGATTGAGGGTGACTAGTCCAATAATCTCATTTGGATTGGTATCGGTAGTCTTGCTTCTTGTGATATTGCAAATGATAATATGGTCTATTCGTCAATGAGATATCATCCATAAGAGTTGCAGCATCTATTAGGTGCGCATGAATTGTGAAGCTTTCCACTATTTATCAGTGGACTCATATCGGATATATTCCGCATGTGAAGTTGGGTAGGTTTGTTCGTTTCAAAGAACAGGAGATAATTAAATGGCTTGAATCAAAATCCAATAATGGCCGAAAATCAAAATCGATTGAAATTAAGTTTTGAATTAAGTATATTCATTATTATAAATTAGACGGAAATTCATGAGGAAATAATGAACAGGTCGTTTCGATTCAGAAAGCTTGAGAAGCATCGTGTTGGTGGGACACGGGACGAGATGGAACTTTCCATTCCTATACCTCGGAGTCCATCTGGAAAGATTTACCGATGGTGCCCTGTGCCAGATTGTGAACCTAACCTGTTTCAATTAGGTGAACCTCCAGAAGACCAGTCAATACCACCGGAGCACGCTAAACATATCCGGCGACAGCCAGGTACTCCCGGCATAACCTGTCCCTACTGTGGGTATGATGATGATGACGACGAATTTCTCTTTCGAGATGATATTAAGGCAGCCCAGCAGTACATCGAATGGGCTGCTATGCAGGACGTGGGAGAGCACTTTGATAATCTAGCGAAGGATTTCAATCGCTCGATGAAGCGCGCCGGTGGTGGTCTATTCGAGCTCTCGATGAAAGTCCAACGACCCAGGAAATCTCGCCCATTCGCTTGGCGTGAAGATCTCCTCCGAGATATCCGGTGTAACATTTGTGGTTGCAGCTATGGGGTCTACGCCATTGGTTTGTATTGCCCCGATTGTGGCGTACCTAATCTGAAAACCCATTTTCAACGCGAGGCTGAACTTATAGTGCTACAAATTGCTCTTGCCCAAGAAATGTCATCTCAGGGCAAACAGGAGCTCGCGTATAGGCTCATGGGCAATGCGCATGAGGATGTCTTGACAGCATTCGAGGCTTATCAGAAAGTTGTTTACCGTCATCTGGTCAGACTCCGCACACCCGATAGGATCGATGAGTTACTCACTAAACGGACTATTGGAAACCGGTTCCAGAATATCGCTCGAGCTCGTGGGCTTTGGAATAACCTTTCCCTTGATCCCTTCAGTTTACTCTCTGAAGACGAACTCACGATTCTCGCGTTAAACGTCGAGAAACGCCACGTTGCCGGACATAATCTCAGCCTTGCAGACCAAGCGTACCTGGACGCCGCAAAAGCCGAAGAACATGAGCAACTAGGCCGAACGGTTCCACTTCTTGGAGATGACATATCTCGTTTCATCGAGTTATGTCGCCAGGTCATCAGTCAACTAAACAGTGAATTGGAATATAACATAAACATAGAGCATGAAGAAACGAAATAGACATAGCAGCAGAGCTTAGGAAAGGAATGGAACCAGCACTCGTGGCTACATGGGAGGACACTTTCACGTCTTGGGCTCAAGGTCCTGGAAAGACTGAAGAGCAGAGGTGCGAGAATGCAATTAAGGCAATACGGGATGCTATCAACAAGAGTGACCAGCTCAATCATCGCGACATTAATGTCTTTGTTCAAGGTTCGTACAGAAACAGAGTCAATGTAAGACTGGATAGTGACGTTGATGTGGCGGTACTATGTCACAACACTTTTTACTATGACCTCCCAGAAGGTGCTACAGCAGAAGGCTATGGAATTGAACCCTCTAAGTATGACTATTCTGTTTTCAAAAATGAATTGCAGGCAGCTCTTACTTCCCACTTTGGTAGTGCCGCGGTCACACGTTGCAACAAAGCTTTCGATATCAAAGAGAACAGTTACAGGGTTGAAGCCGACGTAGCTCCGTTCTTCGATTATCGCGAGTACTCAGGAATCAACAGGTTTCGTGCCGGCGTCAAACTCATATCAGATTCTAGTGAGGTTATCAAGAATTGGCCTGAGCAGCATTACGAAAACGGCGTAAGTAAAAACGATGCAACCAATCGTCGTTTCAAGCGATTGGTTCGCATATTCAAGCGCTTAGCAATTAATATGTCAGATACAGGAGAATCAGCTACAAAGGATCTTCCAGGTTTCTTCATCGAGTGCCTAGTGTTTAATGTTCCAAATGACGACTTTGGCCGTTCTTCCTACACTGATGATGTTCGGAATGTAATTGTCCACATCTATCAGAACACCAAAGAAGATGATTCCTGTAAAGGCTGGACCGAAGTTAACGGCATTAAATATCTCTTTCATTCCACTCAGAAGTGGACTCGCCAACAGGCCAATGCTTTTGCTCTAGCTGCTTGGCAGTATGTGGGATTTACCTCATGATACTTACTCGCGTTCAGATCGCCTTTCTTCTTCTAATCATTGTTGTGATTTGGGTGATCTGCTTATTGGCATACGGAACACTCTCCTTCCCGATAGATTTTCAAACAGCATTGAGCTACTTTAAGCCATTCGGCACAGTCGTAGTGGCCATGACAATCCTCCTGATCGTATTTGACAAATGGGCATGGCATTGGGGCTTTTTTAAAGGGTGGTTGGTCAAGAGGCCAGATATTCGTGGTACTTGGTCTTTAGAATTACACTCCAACTGGACAAATCCAGAGACAAGTCAGAAACCTCCGACTATCTATGGTTTTGTGTCGGTGTTTCAAACATACTCTAAACTGAATCTCAGACTCATGACTGAGGAGTCTAGTTCTGATTGCCTTGCTACGAAGTTCATCGAACGCGCAGACGGATCTTTTGAACTTGCAGCCGTCTTCATGAACACCCCAAAGGCCAAAGTCCGTCATCGCAGCGAAATTCATCATGGCGGCATGCTCTTGACCTTGGATGGAGACCCAACAGGGCGAATAGAAGGAACCTACTGGACGAGCAGGGCGAGTACTGGTGATATGATTCTCACCAACCGCCAGCCTAAGACATATGCAACTTTTCAGACAGCAACAGATGGCCTGGAAAAATGCAAAGAGTGATATTAGTGATGGGATTTAGATGAGGAGAATGTATATCGTATGACACAAATCCGGTATATGCTCATGGTTCTTTATAATTACAAAGGTGAATCCACCTCAAGAATATTTTGTGCCAAATCTGTGCCAAATTGAGGTCAAAACAAGTAAAAACAAACACAAACAAACAAAGCCAAATAAAAACTGGAAATTTATGGGAATCAACGAGTTATGCCGTAATTTGATGCACCACTAAAGGTTACAAAAACAGCCCAATTCGATTCCCCCCACCTCCATTAAATAATCTAACCGCCCCACTTACCTTAACGATTTTTAGGGTTGTGTGAGTGGATTAGGCCGTTTTCCGCTTAGATACTATAACAATCTCAATCGGTATGGTTTCCAACCAAAAATGTATCAAATCCCCCTGGGGACGCCAATTTTACTAAATTATTTTATCTAACGGCTCACATTAAGGATTTTTCAAATTATTTCTTGACAGTATTCCCTTAATTTCGTCTCTTAAATAAGAGCCAAATTCTATCAAATCTAATTTCTAAAAACTCTCAGCAGGAGGAACATATGCAAATATGTTATAGGTTTATATTCGGCATGTTAATATTGCTAATTCAAATTGGATTTGTTTCAGCGAATGATCTTTATAGCCAAATTGAACAGGGAAACCTTGAGCAGGTCAAATTGATACTCAATCAAAATCCTGACCAACTCAACGTAAAGAATGCAAATGGAATGACGCCTCTGAATCTGGCCGCTTATCGCAGACAAGCTGAAATCGTAAAAGAATTGCTTGATTTGGGTGCGGATGCCAGCATTGGTGATAATGAAAACAGCCTCCCCATTCATAACGCGGCCGTATCGGGTGATACATTGATAATAGGGATTCTGTTATCCCACGGAGTGAATATTGACGCTCAGGATGTCAACAACATGACGCCTTTGCTTTTTGCGATCTCATTTAGAAAATATGAAGCGGCCAATTTTCTACTGGCTCACAAGGCATCGATCCTCCTGGCGTCAAACGGCGGCATGACCGCATTACATTATGCCGTAATTGGAAACCAAGCGGTTTTGATTGAACGGATATTGGATTTGGGCGCCAATGTGAATGCCAAAACGGGAAATAACCAAACGTCTCTTTTTTTGGCGCTCTGGAATGACTACAATGATATCGCCGAGATCTTACTTTCGGATGGGGCGAGCGTCGAGGATACAACCAGCCAGGGGATATCGTTATTGTATTACGCCCTGGCGTATCGCGATGAAGACATTGCGCATAAGATGATTGAAAAGGGAATTAATTTTACTCAGACCAACAACCTTGGGATGACAATGCTGCATTATGCCGCAGCGCGGGGATTCAATGAAATTGTGGAATTACTCCTTGACAAAGGCGTTGATATCGAAGCCAAATGCATAAACGGCAAAACAGCACTGTATTACGCGAATATTTGGGGCCATCAGAATATAGTAGAAATGTTACTGGCGAAAAACGCCGGGCCGTACGACGATTTGACCTCAGGTTTTACCGGTGAATATTTGGGACAAACCCAGCCGGGTCGAAAACCTCAAACATTTGTCCCGAATGGATTACTGACACCATACGCGCCACATGGAAAAATAATGTTTTCTCCGGACGGAAATGAAATGTTCTGGTGTCATCAGGCGATGCCGATACAGGCGATGTGGTATATGAAAATGCAGGAAGATGGTATTTGGAGCCGTCCGGCCATTGCGCCTTTTACAGATCCTGCTCTCGATTATGCCGATGGCGCTCCGAGTTTCTCTCCCGACGGCAAGCGGATATATTTTCACTCGCATATTCCCGTTGAGGAAGGCGCCGCGCCGAATGATAATTCCGATCTTTTTTATGTTGAAAAGTCCGGTGATACGTGGGGCAAACCTCAGCGAATGGACGCGATTATAAATAACGACAATCATCAGCGCGCGCCAACCATTAGTAATAATGGCAACCTTTATTTCATTGGCGAAGGGTATGAAGATGGATTCGGCGCCAGTGATATCTATGTTTCCGAATTTATTGACGATAAATACACTCAGCCTAAAAATCTTGGGGCGGGTATCAATACGGGATTTCATGAGTTAATGCCCTCGATTGCGCCCGATGAGAGTTATTTAATATTCGGTACCAATCGTCCTCTCATGGAACGTCGAGGCATGAGATTATATGTCGGTTTCAAAAAGGATAATGGCGACTGGACCGGAGCTTTTCGCCTTCGGGGATGGTTGAGAGGCGCTCCCATGTCGCGTACGTTTATCAGCCATGATCAAAAATACATCTTCTATCAGGAAGGCGATGACTATAAGTGGTTTTCAACTCAGGTAATTGAGGATATCAAAAAAGCCGTCATTGGACATGACAGATTAGCCGGTTCAATTTATTCAATTCCCGAATTTGAAAAGAGCGAGCAGGCTTTTGAATCGGTTGATACTTATCAAGTCGTTATAGGCGATCTTGATGGAGACAACGATCTCGATGCGGTTTGCGCCAATATGAGATTTAATGATTCCAAGGTTTGGCTCAATGACGGGGCTGGCAATTTTAGCGCGACCGAACAAAAGTTGACTCAACAGGGCCATGGTGCAGCGCTTGGAGATCTAGATGATGACGGTGATTTGGATATTTTTATTACATGTGCCGGATATGGTCAATCGGGAGTAGAATACAAAAGGCCAAGTAAAATATATTTGAATAATGGAAAGGCCGAATTTTATGATACGGGCCAAAATCTTGGTGATTCAGTATTGAACGGCAATGGAGTATCGCTTAACGATATTGATGGCGATGGTGACCTGGATGCCATGGTGATCTACTACCAGGAGCCGAATGGCATATATCTAAACGATGGTTCGGCCAATTTTACCAAATCGGAGAGTTCTTACCCGGACGGCTCCAGTTGGGGAGATATTGATAATGACGGTGATGTAGACCTTTTCATTCGTGAGGTTGGAGTCGGATTTAAGACCATGCTCAATGATGGAAAAGGGAATTTCACGGATTATTGGCGGCACTCTGATAGTAGTATGCTGATTGGAGGATTTGGTTGTCTCCGCGATCTGGATGGCGACGGTGATCCGGATGCCATAATGGCATCGGGAAATGACCGTGACGGCGTTTATCCAACGATCGTCTGGTTGAATGATGGAACCGGGGTATATGAAAAATCAAATCAGGAATTAAACGTGACCAAAAGCGGACGAATATCATTAGCGGACTTAAATGGTGACGGAAATCCGGATGCGTTTGTGACGAATTTTGATTTTCCCAGTTCAATTTGGATTAATGATGGTAAGGGCAATTTGCTTGATTCCGGTCTTAGATTAGGCGGACTGCAGGGCAATAGCGGAGCGGCTCTGGGTGATTTGGACGGTGATGGCGATATCGATGCTTTTATATCCGAGTTTCTCGGAGGTTCAAATACAATTTGGTTTAATAAAATAAAATGAAAAGTCTTTAAAGCGAAAATCAGTTTTGATAAAGTCGCCCTTTGGGGCGGTTTTTATTCGAATTAATCTTCCTGGGCTATTGCTTTGTTTGGAGGGTGGACTGTGATATCCAACATTGGAACCTTAGATACGTAACTTATATTGAGATCAAAGAACGGGCAGCAAATACGTTCTGGAAAATTGAATATTAAAATGAATAATAAAAACAAAGGGGTTCAGTATGGCTTCAAGCGTAAAAGAAGTCGAATATTACTACTCACTGGCTGCCGATAAGCCGGGAGAGGCACGAAAACTTCTGGAATTCTTAAGCGAGAGAAAAGTAAACCTGCTTGCTCTAACCGCATTCCCTGTCGCTGAAGGTCAAAGCCAGATTGATTTTATCCCGGCTGATCCAGAGCAACTCAAAAAAGCGGCCGGCGATGCGAACATCCCTCTAATCGGACCAAAAAAAGCATTTTTGATTCAGGGAGAGGATAAGGTTGGAGCTCTCTATGATTTTCATCTTAAATTATCGAATGCCGGTATCAATATCCACGCGTCCAATGGCGCGGTGGATGGAACCGGTCGCTTCGGATATGTTATCTGGGTTAATCCAGCCGATTATGAGAAGGCCGCCAAGGTATTAAAAAGCAGCGATTGGAGAACGATTCATCCCAGTCCTCCCGGAAGTATGTAATTAGGTGGTTATGTTATTCAGACAAATCAATTGGATGCCTTAAAAATTTCAATATTTGGCATCGAGAAAATTTGTTGCACTCGTATTAATGGTTTTTTCGAAGCAACAATAATTATTTTCGCTTAGCTGCCAATCAATTCGCGGACCTTTTCTATAACCAGTTCCGGATCGATCGGTTTATCGATAAACATATTGGGCTTGACCAGGCCCTCGTCTCTCATTTCTTTTATTGCCTGTCGCATTTTTTCGCGGAGGGTATCGTAAGGCCGCTCTTCCGTGTCACCGCTTTGAGAATCGAGACCTTCCAAAACCTCAGCTACTCCGGTCAGCATGATTACGGGCAAATCCTTAAAATTATCATCGCGGCGGAGCTGTTTAAACAGCACAAATCCGGTTTTCTTGGGCATCATGACGTCAAGAAGAACCAGATCCGGTTTTTCATTCAATACTTTCTCCAGTCCTTCCTTACCGTTATAAGCCTGAATAGGCTCATATCCGTTTTCTTCCAGGGCGACCGAAAGAAACTTCACGGTGTTCACATCGTCATCAACTACTAATACTTTTTTGGCCATCATTGATCTCCTTGTTTCTAACGGTTGTATCCAGCGGCAAAACGATACGGAAAATCGTGCCTTTATTGGGTTTTGTGTCAACATTAATTTTCCCGCCGTGAACGTTTATCATTTTTGAAGTTATTGACAATCCCAACCCGGTACCGGCTTTACTCTTGGTACTGAAAAAAGGATTGAAAATACTTTCTTTAACATCGGGAGTCATACCGCAGCCGTTGTCCTGAACTTCGATGATTAAATCTTCATCATTGTTATTCAAATAGGCGCTGACATTGATTTCAGGTAATTCATTCTCTGTATAATTCTTCCACGTACAGGCGTCGATCGCGTTAGATACAATATCCATGACACAGGAATGGATCATCCGCGAGTCGCATATAACAGAAGGCAGACGCTCGGGGAAATCGAGCTTTATTTCAATACCTTTGTCTTTGGCCGTTTGCCTGATAACGTTTAAGATATCAGATAAGATTTTCTTGAGGTCCGTTGATTCAAACCGAGGTTTCCATTCCTTGACATACTTGAGCATATCCCGTGACATATCGGTCAGTCGCGTAATTCCTTCCTGGACCATCTCCCAGCCTTCTTCCAGCATTTTCTTGTTGTCTTTGGCCAGTCCGATCCTGACCATGTAGGCTCCGCCCTGGCAGGCATTCAGCATATTTTTCATGGAATGCTGTATTCCGGTGAAGACCTGGCCGATGGCAGCGAACCGCTGTGATTGCATCAGTTGTTCCTGAAGGCGTTTTTCATGAGTAATGTCTTTACAAAAGGCGATCGTTCCGATGATGGCTCCATATGAGTTGCGCAGTTGAGAAAGAGTGAATAAGATATCCCGATATTTTCCATCCTTGGTCAGAAACTGGGTTTCATAGTTAACGACGTTATCCGAATGTCGGAGCCGTTCGGCGGCAATCTGCCGGTCATTGGGATTGGCCAGTAAAACGTCAATTGATTTTCCGATAACGTCTCGACGGCGATAACCTAATACATTTGTTACGCCCATATTGATGGTTCGAATTTTGCCTGAAGGATTTACGGTAATTATGATGTCGGCCGAGCTTTCCAATATGCCGCGCAGATAATCCCTGCTTTTTTCAAGCTCGGTCAGGTAAGATGAGAGCAGTTCAGCCATGTCATTAAATGATGAAGTTAATGAACCGTATTGTTCGATACTATCCTCATCGAGACGAAAACTGAATTTTTTATCGGCCAGTTTGTTCATGCCGTTGGCAAGACTTCTGATAGGTTTTTTGATGAAATGATTAGCTAGGACATAATTGACACCGACGCACAAACAAATAGTGGTTATTATTATAATCGCGAGAAGACCGTTAACGCCATCAGATGCAGTTTGGCTATCACTTTGAGCGAAAAAATCACTCGCATATAAAAGTGCGATGAGAAATAACAATATCATAATATTGACTGCGGCGCTTAGGATCCAAAAATTTTTTATTCGTTTCAACATAATAACGTGAACCTTTGTCGGGATTAGCTGTGATCCCACATCCCGGGTTTTATGATTCACTCTCCGGCGAAGCGGTAGGGGCAGCCGGCTGTAATAATCTCGCCTCGGTAGGCAGGAGTTTCAGATATTTCAGCCCCCAGCCGAATAAAAAGCCGATTACGCCCAGCACCCCTAACGCCTGAAGTATTTCAAGTATACTGACTCTATAGGATGCAATTCCTTCTTCAATGACCGATTGGGTTATATGCATTCCGGGAAATAAATCCGGAGGATGAGTCAAGCCGGGCAGGACAATTACGTATCGTTCACACAGGACTCCGAAAATGACAAGAAACGACGCGATGACAACCCATTTAACCGATTTTCCCAGTTTTCGATTGAAAAGAATAATCATGGGAATCACGCATCCGAAAAAAATCAATCCAACCCAAAATAGTACGCTGTGAAAACCGCCGAACAGATAATACACAGCGGCATCCCGCAATTCTACTACATAAGCTCGATACGCGTTTTCAACAAATAGAAAATAAACCACGACCAAAATGCATATTGCCAGAAAACGGCCCAACCATAATATCAATCCATCATCCACATGCCGTTTGGTAAGCTTAAATAACCCGACGATTAGAAGAATCATCAAGGCCGTTCCAGAAGCCATCGCGGCGGCGACAAAACTGGCCGGCAGGAGAGGCGATTCATAGAGCACCCGCGCGCCGAACCCGAAAATAGCCCCGGTGCCGCTATGAACGCAGAAAGCCCAGCCAAAAGCGATCGTAGCGACAATGGTCGTTAGTTTTTTCATTTCAGCAAACAGGGCCCAGAGATAAATAACGCAAATCAAAATATGCCCGATATACAAAATCGGATTGATAGAGAACATCGATTGCAGGTTAAAATAAACGAACGGCTCGACAAAGACTCGATCCATTCGACCCTGGTCGGTGAGAATTGATAAAAGACCGGCAATAAGAAAGAGCATGGCGACATAAACGGCGATACGAGCGAAAGGTTTGTATTCCTGTTTTCCAAAAACGCCGTAGAGGCCGGATATGACCAGTGAACCCGCGGATAATCCAATATAATATACGGCCATGACAATTTGCAGCCCCCAGGGAACTCGATTAGTCATTCCGGTTACCCAAATTCCTTTTTCAATGACATACCATGTCGCGATCATCCCCACGATTGCCATGGCCGCCAGAATCATCATTGAAATTCGGTAATTAGTTGAATTCCCTTCTATATGTTCAAATTTTATCTCCATATCAGTCCTCGCCTGTTATGATTCATAAACCGATATAATAAACTTTTGGCTCAGTTCCCAAATCCTCCCGAAGTCTCTTGACTGTCCTGGTCGTAGTAATTCTGGAAATTTCGCTTCCGGGATCGTTTAAATCGCCGACGATAATGGCCCCCGCGCCTGTGTTAGCGCACGCCTCGACGCAGGCCGGCATTCTTCCGGTATCCAGCCGATGAGCGCACAAGGTGCACGCTTCGGCGACCCCGTGCGACCTTTTGGGATGTTCCTGATTGGGCCATTCCTCGCTATCCTTAAAATTGAAGAACCGGGCGTTATAGGGGCAGGCAATCATGCAATAACGGCACCCGATACAACGATGATGATCGACAATAACGATGCCGTCATCGCGTTTATACGTTGCCCGAACAGGGCAGACCTGGGCGCAGGGAGGTTTCTCGCAATGATTACAAAGAAGGACTACCGGTTTATCAATCGTTTTTGTTCCGATCTCAGTTTCGACATTTACTTTTCTAATCCAATGAATATCCCAGCGTTTATCGGCGTGAAACGAGACGTTATTTTCCTGTCGGCAGGCATTAACGCATGCGGTACAATCGGAACGACATTTATTAATATCAATGACCATGCCCCATTTTTTTACGGCCTGACCGGTTTCGACATCAGCGCCGGCAACAGAGGTCGCCAAAAACCGAAAGGCATAGGCGCATGACGTCCCGACCAAAAATGTCCCTCCGGTTATTTTCAAAAAATCTCTTCTATCCATTATCAACCCGCTTTCAAAGCATTACTTCAGTTTATGGATAATTATGACACCCGAAGCAATTGGGCGTTAGGCTAACGGCGTTATGACATTTATCGCAAAATCGCTCTCGACTGGTATGACATTCACGGCATCCGTTTAATCCGATTTCGCCCCTTTTCCCATATCGAACGACTTCCTCCCGGACGGCTCGCAAAAGTTCCCAGTGATGATAACGCATATAATCGGTGTCTTTGACGCATTTTTCGTATTGCGGATCGGGCCGCTCCAGTAATGGAGGAACCGGCTCGGTCGCTTTGGCCACGACAAACGAAACAAGACTGTATACAAAGGGGATAAGAATAATGATCAACGGGATAACGATTTTTATCAGGGTCGCCTTGTTGTCAAGAATATTATTTATGCTCATTGAGTATCACCATCCTTCTGAGACTCTGTTGCCATATCCTGATGCTCAGAATTTTGTTTTTCCGGAATTGACGATGCGGCCGCATTGCGGCCGGAATATTCAGAGTAAATCATCGCCGTTGTGCGATAGAAAATATGCGCCAGCTTCGAATACGGCAGATAGATTAATAATGCAAATACGAACATCAGGTGGATGAAATAGGCTAAATGACGATGCGGTTCCAGCCGAACATAATGCAGGACCTCAGTCATAAATCCGGTTAATACAACAATTAATAATGTTGTAATGAGAGCCCAGTCAAAATAACTTCCCGCGCCCGCCTTACCATTGTTTTTGGCCCGTTGCTGAATCATAAGGAGACATCCGGCGATTAACGCCAGACCGCCCAGGTTGGCCAGTATTTTCCAGGGACTCCAAAAGTTGAAAGGATAAACAAATTCTCCGTGAATCAGGGGATTGATCCCGGATGTGATTATCCAAAATGTTACGGCGCAGAGAGCGATAAATCCGAAAAAAATCAAAATATGCGACAGGTATCTTGATTTATTGTCCTGACAGGAAGTAAAATTGTCATGCGTGATGATATTTTTTAATACCGTAATAATGCTTGCAGACAATTTATTACCGGCGGAATTATGGATTGCCCATCGTGATGATTTTAGAGCCTGCCAGTATTTCGTGACACCCAGCGCTACAGCAAGTAACGCCAGAATACTGAAGAAAATAAAGAAGCTGTTTAAAAGCCAATGGGGAAAAACGCTTGAGTAGGAAAACACAATTGATTCATCTAATTTCGGCATCAGGCCGAGTTTATTTTCAATCGGGCTTTTTAAAAAGAGCGCCAGGGAAAGAAGCAAAGCCGGAATGCCGAGTAACAGGGGTATACAGCCAGGTTGGCTCATCCAGCGTGCAAGAAAGCGAGGAAAAGCAAATTGAGTAATCGTTTCCTGGCGAATCGCTCCCAGAACATCGCTGGGTCGCGCGTCGCGCGGGCAGCGAACCGAGCAATCATTACAGTTATAGCATAACCAGATATCAGGATCGCTCAATAACGCGTCTTTCATACCCCAATTGGCCCAGGCCATCTCTTTTCTGGGAAACGGTTCAGTATCCGGCGAATTTTTGCAAACGGCTGAACAGGTTCCGCATTGAAAGCACTTGACAAAAGTTTCACCGGCCCGCTTGCTTATTGAAATAATAAAATCCAGATCCGATTCAATCTCAACCGGCGATATCGCTTCGGGAATAGTACATGAGGTTTGAATATCATTCTTTCCCTGATTATCTCTTTGATCTTGCGTTGTATTTTCATCGAGCTTCATTCTAAGCACCTCCAACCTCAAGTAATCCTCGATTAATTCAAAACAAATTTATCTTTACATCTTACATGCCCTTGAATGGATTCATTCCGTATTTTTCAATTACTTCCGCGAAATCATTAAATATCTCGGCCAATTTATCATATTCGGAAATCTGTAATTGATGCAGCTCGACGCGTTCATTTTCCATAGCCATCTGTTCCAGTTTCTCTCTGATGTTTTCGCCGCGTGAAACGCATAATTCGCTTCCCGTACAAAAATGGCACTGATAATCATCGCCATATTTGCATCCGATTAAAAGCGTGCCATCAAATCCGGCTGAAATTGCCTCGGTAATCCAGACAGTATTTACCGATCCGAGACATCTGACAGGAATCACTCGAACATGAGGATTATACTGAATTCGATGTTGACCCATTAAATCCATCGCGGGGAAAGCATCATTCTCACAGAGCAATGCCAGGATGCGAGGCTTTTCCTCATCTTCATCAGGAACATTGACAGCTTTAATCATTGAGGCTATGATATTGACCGAATAGTCCTTGAAAGAGACAATTCTTTCAGGGCAGGCCCCGAGGCAAATTCCACATCTACGGCAGCGCGTGGCCCAGAGCAGTGGCGTTCCTTTTTCGTCTTCGTTGAGAACACCGAATGGACATTCTTCGGTACATCTTTTACACTGAGTGCACTTCTGCAGGAAGAAATCAGGATAGGATTTATCACCGGCTCGAGGATGCACCGCTTCGCCTCGTGAGATCATCTCAACGCATTGGATAGCTTTCAGGGCCGCGCCGGTGGCGTCGGCTCGGCTCCCAAGACCGTCCATCGGCGACCGGACGCATCCGGCCGGATAGATACCGGTACGCCTGCTTTCATAGGGGAAACATATAAAATGCGAATCCGGAAATCCGTATTGGAGGGTGGGCAAATCAGGACCCTGGCGATAGTTGAGATTGAGAATTTCCGTTCCCTCATGATGCTTGAGTTCTTCGACTGTTTCAGTTGCTTTTTGGCGTTGGCCTTCTGATTCACCTTCTACGACCGTAAGCTTTGCGCCCTCAAGAGCACGAATAGCTTCGCCGTCGGCGGAATTCGGTTTCATCCCCGCGGCCAGGACGACTAAATCAACCTCAACCTGCATTTGATTTTCCGGCATAGTATTTCTGGCCGTCAAAACTAATCGACCGTTTTCAGTGCGAGATATATCGGTAACCTCGCCCCGGGTAAAAAATATGCCAGGGTCTTCCTGAACTCGGCGATAAAAATCCTCATACTGGCCGGGAGTTCTGATAAATTCATAGAATATATATGCTTTAGTGTCCTCTCGTTCCCGAAGGTATAGGGCTTGCTTGAGCGAGGTGAGACAGCATATTGAAGAGCAATATGAATGTTGGTCCTTATCCCTGCCCGAACATTGAATAAAGGCGATAGTTTTGGCATCTTTTCCGTCCGACGGTCGGACAATCCTGCCGGAAGATTTGACCATTTCCTCCAAATCCACATTCAGGATGACATCGTCTAAATTCCCATAGGGTAAAGAGTCTCTATTATCTGCCGGAGACCATCCTGTCGCCTGTATAATGGCGCCGACTCGAAAAGTCGCTATTGAGTCCCCGTTTCCGTTATTAGATGATTTCAATTTAACATCGAATAAACCGGGCGCACCCGTTATTTCAGCGGTGATAGCCTGGGTATAAATTTGGATATTTTCGATTCTCTCAATTTCGTCAATCAGGAAATCAATATTTGTTTCTTCCAGATCGCGAAAAGGAGGTTTGGTTGGAATTGATTTATGTTGCCTGCCCAGCCAACCGCCCAGTTTATCGCCTTTTTCAACGAGATGAACCGCATAATCGGCCTTTGACATTTCAAGGGCGGCCGTCATTCCGGTAATACCTCCGCCGATAACGAGAATGCTCTTATCAATAGTTTCTTCAGGCTGAAACGGTTCGAGTATTTCCATTTTTTGCAATTTGGTGATATACATGCGCAATAAATCTTCAGCGAGCATCTGGGTATCTTCCTCATTCGCGGGTTGACACCAGACGACATGCTCGCGAAGAGCCACTTTTTCGACGATCACGTTTTCGGGAAACATTTCGTGCGTATAAAGGCGGGGAGATATGCCTGCGATTAGTATCTTATCCAGATTTTCAGTTTTAATAACTTCATTGACCTCATCCAATCCCGCTTTTTCGCATGAATCTATCGCACGGCAAATCGAAACCTTATACTCTTCCTCGGCTACTTTGCATAATGCTTCGATATCGAGAGCTTCGGCGATTCCATAGCCGGTGCAAATAAACACCCCAATTTTATTTTCCATGAGAGCTTATCCTTTTTTGAGGCATTGAATTGCTTTCAATGCGGCCGCGGTTGAATCTTTTGTTGCCCGGGAAACGTCGCACGGTTGTTTAACGCAACCGGCCGCGTAAATAGCGTTACCATTGGAGGATTCATCGACGAAACCGTATTCATCCGTTTTCAAGACTGAATTAATCTTAATATTTTCCGTATTGGGAACGATACCGGTTGAGAGGACGACCATATCAAATGAAGGGTGCATATTTTCTCGAGCTATCGTATCCTCGACATCAAGAATCATGTTCTTAGTTCCGGGTTCTTCCTCGATATTAGCGACTTTACCCTTGATAAATGAAATCCCTTTATCTTCGAGAGTTTCCTGATAGAATATTTCGTGCCGCCCAATTGCCCTGATATCAATATAAAAAATCGTGACTTTAGCCTTATCGTTTTTCTCCCGGATATAACGGGCCTGTTTCATGGCCGCCATACAGCAGACCGCCGAGCAGTAGGGGAGATGATTGACATCTCTGGAACCGGCGCATTGGACGAAGGCGACATTCTCAACCTTTTTACCGTCTGACGGCCGGACAATTTTCCCTCGCGTAGGACCACTCTGAGATGCCAGTCGCTCCATCATGATATTGGTTATTACGTTTTCATATTTACCAAATCCCAGATTATCCAGTCGCGACGCGTCATAGGGTTTCCATCCGGTGGCGATTATGATTGCCGCCACTTCAATCTTTATATCCTCATGAGTCATATTCATATCAATAGCGCCAGGGGGACTGATTTCACTCAGCTTACGGGCATCTTCATTCGATAATGCCGCCCAATCTATGACATATTCTTTAGGATAGGCCATTTCATGAGGAATGTAGAGAGCTTTTGTTTTATCCATGCCATAATTGAAATCATTGTTCCGTTCGGAAGATATTTGATTTGTAATTGAATCATCGATGAGAGAACTCGCCACGACATAGCTTGGTTTTTTCCTGAGAAGGATTTTATATTTACCGGGGGAGCCTGATATTTCTTCGACGGTGGTGAGTGTATGGACGGAGATTCTGGGGTTTTGTTTTATCCTGCGGGTATTGATTTCGAAACCGCAGGTGGGAGGGCACATTTTGGGGAAATAGCGGTGCATACGCATTACCCGGCCGCCGAGATAAGATTCCTTCTCAACGAGGATAACGCGATACCCGACTTCGGCAGCTTCCACTGCCGCCGTCATTCCCGAAATGCCGCCTCCAATTACAAGAATTGGCTTCGTGTCTTTGTTCATCCTTCCCTCTTGCTTTTATATAGTGTGTCGCCTTTGATGCATGCCCGTTGTAATCAGAGTCGGTCATTTTGGAAATCTGATAATTGGGTCATACCTGTTGGCGGATTATTACATTCGATATGATTGTCTCCCACATTTTGATATTTGGAGCCCTGGCTACTATGCCATGCAATTCTCAGACATAGGAGCTTCCAACGATCCGGCTTTAGAAGCAATATCCGACTATTGGGGTCGTATAGAGGCCCATGAGTAATACAAACCTGACTAATTTCACCGAGATGTATTATAACCGCCAGATCATTCGTTAATATTAAGATGTGCCCACGATGAATGAGATGTAACACGCAAAGATGAAAATCTTCCTCCCGAACCCACTATAAATTTGGCAATATTGTCCTTATTGTCAAGTAAAATATATTCATTAATCCACTATTTGTTTCTACTCGCATCGAAATATATGATTTATAATTCCAAATAATCACTCATATGAATCAGTTATGAATTGAATGAGTGACTATGAAGGTTTTCTTCATCCTAAAATTTTAATTGCAGATCAACCTGCAGTTTTTTGAAATCTTTGGTTTTAGTTTCCTCAAGGCCGATTTCGTTGATAAAATAAGTGATATTGAAAGCGGTGTTTGTGGCTAACTGGCAGGTTCCTCCGATTTCATGACCATTGGCATCCGTGCCGCCGTCTCGAAAATCGGAATCGGTAAATATCCCCAGGACGGCGTCTTTCTTCACCTCGCGGTAGATATATCGAAACGCCCAGGAGCCGGCCTTTTTGGCCTTGCCAATGCGTAATCCAACTAACCATCCGGTGTCAAGGCTGTCAGCGGCTGTGTTTGTAACGTAGTCGCTCATGATAGTGACGCGGGTTGATTCAAAATTATGCGTTGCTTCTACGGATAACTCAAGCAGCTCATAATCGTTGGCATAAACGTTGATAGTCTCACCGCCATCGTCTTTGTCAACATGCGAGTTACCTTTGGAATCTTTTGGGTCAAAAAACAATTCAAATCCCCGGGTGCTGGCATAGTTAAAAAAGCCAACCCCAAAAGCGACACTCGATTTCTTTTCATTGAAGTTAAATTTGGCCATGCCCTGACCGGCTGCCAGATAAGAATCATCTGAAGATGACCGCTCCTCAATCCACAGCCCAGCGCCTATCAAATTTATTTCGTACATTTCGGCGGTCTTATGTATCTTAACCACGCCACCTTCAGGATTCCAGTCCGAGTCCCAGATGAGCTCAGAGCTCCCCGGTTTATAAAATGGATTTTTAAATTTACCGGCTGTTATTTTCAAGGCCGGGGCTTTTTCATGATGAAAATCAAAATAAGCCAAATCGAGCCGCATATCTTTTGTTGAAAATGCTCCGTCCAAACTCTGATTAGTCGAAACCGGATCTGAGGAACCGGTCGCCAATTGAATACCAATATCAAACATTTCATTAGCCTTGGCATTAATACCAACCCTGGCTCGAATGCGATGTCTGTTGCGAGCGTTGCTGTCTTCTTCTTTTATCATTTCGTGGCGGTAACGCAAATCACCTTTAATCTTAACATTGTCATACCAGTTTCCCGCCTGAGTCGGCGCGGAAAAACAAGCCAGATATAATGCAGCCGCCATGAGAACCGCAGACCTACCCGAATTAATCATTCTTTTATATCCTTCCTATTCGTTTTCCTCTAAGCAATATAATGTGTAATAGTTTGAACGACGAAGTAACACGAATGTCGAGAAAATGTCAAGAACAAATCAATATTCGGTGAACTTTATAAGTTGTTGCGGTGTAGTCTGTTGTGGATCGAGCCTTGTTGTGCTTCGAGACGTGCGGAATACGAATTCGAAACGCTTGTTATTGCTCGCATTGAAAAAATATCACGGATTATTTCTTAATTCACTTATCTGAAGATTACTCTTGTGTTTTTTAAAATTAACCTATATTATTGCGCCAATTCAAACCTTTTAATGGCTATTGAGATAGCAGATTGTTAACTTTACATAGCAATTTGAATTACAGGGCTAAGAAATTAACCTCAAAAGCATAGAATTATGGGCATAGAATTTTTCCTTGGAATAGTTATCCTGCTGGGATGCTTTACCGTTTTTAACCTGGTCGTCGGCGTAAGCAACGACGCCGCCAATTTCCTGAATTCATCTATCGGTTCCCGCGTTGCCCCCCGTCATATTATTATGATTATCGCCAGCCTCGGTATCCTTGCGGGAGTAACTTTTTCGGGCGGCATGATGGAAGTGGCTCGTAAGGGTATTTTCCATCCTCATTTATTTACCATGCCGGAATTGACATTCATATTTTTGGCGGTAATATTAACCAATATTCTCCTGCTTGATCTATTCAATACCTATGGCCTTCCGACGTCAACCACTGTTTCTATCGTATTCGAACTTTTGGGCGCGGCTGTTGCCGCATCGGTCATCAAGATTTTAAATGCCGGAAACGATATTTCAACAGTTATTGATTACATTAATACGAGTAAAGCCGCTGCCATAATCTTTGGAATTTTATTTTCGGTCGCGGTTGCCTTTATCTGTGGTACGATTGCTCAGTTTTTGAGTCGTTTACTTTTCACTTTTGATTATATGAAGAGAATTAGGCGATACGGGGCCATTTGGGGCAGTATTGCTCTGTCGATGATTACTTATTTTATATTAGTAAAAGGCGCCAAAGGCTCGTCAATAATTTCGCCGGAAAATGCCCAATGGATTATTTCACATACGTTTCAAATCTTTATAATAATCATTCCGATTCTGGCTTTGATATTACAAGTATTGCTCATGATGAAGATAAATATTTTTAAACCAATTGTTTTGATGGGCACTTTTGCTTTGGCTATGGCATTCGCGGCTAACGATCTTGTTAACTTTATTGGCGTTCCCATGGCCGGTTTTCACGCCTATCAGGCCGCGACATCATCCGATGCGCCTCTTACCGTGACAATGGATGCGTTGGGCAAGAAAGTTCCGACTGAAACGTATTTGCTTCTTGTCGCAGGTTTCGTAATGGTTGTCACGTTATGGATTTCAAGGAAGGCAAGAACGGTAACTGAAACTGAGATTAGCCTGGGCCAGCAAGACGAAGGAGAAGAAAGATTTGATTCCTCATTTATGTCTCGGTTTATTGTAACTTCTATAAGAAGCTTCTTTGATGTGATAGAAAAATACACTCCCGGTCGAATTCAATCATGGTTTACAAATCGATTTTCTCCCCAAAATTACGATACAGAAACCGATCAGGAAAATCGACCCAAATTTGACCTTTTGCGGGCATCTGTCAACCTGATGGTCGCCAGCGCTGTTATATCATACGCCACTTCTCAAAAGCTTCCGCTCTCGACTACTTATGTTACGTTTATGGTTGCGATGGGAGCTTCTTTTGCCGACAGGGCCTGGGGCAGAGAAAGTGCCGTTTATCGCGTAACCGGCATGCTTACTGTTATCGGCGGTTGGTTTACTACGGCCCTTTTGGCCTTTACGATATCGGCATGCTTTACGGTGATTATTTTCTATGGGGAAGCAATAGGCATATTTGCTTTGCTGATTATTGGTGCCCTGATTATCCGGAAAAATCGTAAAGTCCATATCAAACGAAGAGAATCGCTGGCGGGGGATGATATCTTTAATCTGAAAAAAGTAACCGATCTCTCAGATACGATTTACACGACTTTCGAACATATGAGTCATCTCATCCGAATTCTTCGTGATTCACTCGATAAAGCGCTGGAAGGACTCTTTTTGCAGAATAAACATATTCTGGGTGAGGAAAAAAATAAATCAAACAAACTTCAGCGATGGTCGAAAATCATTACCGCCAATATTTTTAAAGCGATGCGATTGATGCAAAAAGAAGATATGCAGGTTTCATATAAATATGGGCAGACCATCCGCAGACTGCAGAAACTGGTTGACGGGCATCGAGATATTGTCATGCGCTCGCATGACCATATTAATAATCACCATAAGGGTTTGCTCGATGTCCAGGTTGAGGAGCTCCGACAGGTAAAAGCAATTCTAATTGATATCCTGTCGGAAGTTGAGCTGATTATAAGCCGCCGGCAGCTGGAAAAAACAGATAAGATTGAGGCAAAGGCCAAAGAATTAAGACAGCTTGCTCAACGCTTCCATGAAGTTCAACTGGAACGTATCCGCAACGGTGAATCTAAAACCCGATTGAATATATTGTATTATTCCATAATCGGTAACGCGATGATGCTGACCAAGCAAAACCTGAAACTTCTTGAAATATACAACGAATCTTTCGGCCAGGTTGATCAATTAACCGAATTTGATCTGGATTAGTATTGGTTTTATAAATCTCCCTGACAGAATACTATTGACGATCATGCTGCCTCTGTGCGAGCTAATTACTTAACAATCGTCAGACCCAGACCGGTTTCGCCTACTCCCGGCTTCGAGCTTTGTCAAATCTGAAAGGATTTTTCAAATAAATGGGGATATGTTCAATCTCGATTTGCTCAGAATTTGAACATTTTTCCACGCCCCTAAATTACACCCTTGTGTATTGCAACAGGTTAAAGCGTAATTAGTGGATATTTATGTCCAAAACTGTTGACAAAAATCAGAATTTAGGTATCTTGAAAATGACTATAAATATTCTGGGCGAAGTAATAGCAATCGTGGGATGATACCTGCTCAGGATTTTGGGCATCGGTGGAAATTTTATCTTTTTACTACTCGCCAAATATGGTGGGGGCTGTTAATCAATTGGATGACATACTGAATTTCCCCTCAGCCTTACCGGAAATTACAACGCTGTAGCAGCTTCGGGAAATGTGGCAAACTGATTGAATTGGTAACATGAAAATAATAAATACAAACACAAGGCAGGCTTCTATGACTCCATATGCTAATATTCTGCGATATGGACTTATTGCCATTATCTTTATCTTTTTGGGGACAAGTCCCTCGGTAGGTAAAGTAATCAAATGGCATGATCAGTCCCAGGGGAAGCAGGATTTGCTATTGCTTGGTTTTGGTGAAATAACCTTGCACGGCCTCAGTATCAGCGGAAACAAATCCGCTTTTGAGGGCGCAAATCTAACTTTAAAAGAAGATTTTTCTTCAAATTACCGATTGTCGCTTTTTGCCAACGGCAATACAACCAAAAATTTCCTTGTAAATGGCGTGGCAATCGTTGATTCCAGAATAGGTGATGAATATTACACTTATGATCCCAGCATATTTCGCTTAAGGATGTCGGTTAAATCCACCGAACCTATCTGGGACGGTTGGCGATTCACGGGACAGGGATTATATGACCCTCATCGTCAATGGGAGCTGGAAAATCTCGATACCCGACTATTGACCCAACCCCAGGAGCCGGCTCGCCTCGAGCTCTTGATGCGTCTGGAATCGGAGAAATACGGAGTTGTTGAGGGCGGCTCGCTTCGGCCCAGTTTCAAAGGCACAAAATTTAGCCTGCATCAAAGGTCTCTTTTTGGCGCTTATGCCGATTTGCATACGGATCGCTTCGGAGTCGAGGCTGTGGGCGGAAAACTGGAAGGTAAGGCGTTCCGAGAGGGAACTTCGGTTGGTATCCGGGCCAACGGGACGACCGGGCCATTTGACTTATCGAACGCGCCGATTACGCGAGGGAGCGAAGAAGTCAAAATTCAGGTCAGGGACCGATTTGACGAAACAACCGTGCTTTCTACCCAAATTCTCAGGCGCGACATTGACTACACTGCTGATTATCTCCGCGGCCGAATTTTACTCCATCAGCCGGTCGCCAGCGAAACGCCATCATCCGACCCGGTTTATATCGTGATTACTTACGATTATCAGCGGGAAAACAACGATGAGCTGGGCGGAGGTCGAGCTCGAGTCATGCCGACCGATGACATCCAAATCAGCGGGTCATATCTGCATCGTTTCATAGACGACCTGGCTTCCGGGATGGGCGAGGATGAACCGGAGAATTTGCTTTCTGCCGACGGTACTTTTAAGGTTAAGGATCATTCAACCGGTTATTTCGAAATCGCCAGCAGTGAAAACCCCAATATTGATGACAAATATACAGCAGTAAGGGCAGGCGCCCAATCGGAAGCTATTAGTAACCTGAAACTGAATTTTGATTATATGGAAATTGATGATAAATTCAGGTCATTTACAAACTCAGACCTCAATCCCAACAAAAATCAGCGACGAATAAACGCTGGCGGCAAAATGAAAATAACCGAAAAACAATCTGCCGCGGCCTCTTTCGTGAATTTACGGGGATTGGAACGAAATGGCTTGAATAATCCTTATCCCGGAATTTTGAATCAGGATATCTATAAGCTCGGATACAAGAATGACTGGATTGACGCATTCAGGTTTGCGATTAAAGCAGAGCGTCGGGAAAAGGAAGACCGACTCAATTCCGGTCATGAAGACACTTATCAAAACCGGGCTATAATAGATCTGGCCGGTACTTTTGAAGAAGTTGGCTTTCTGGGTAAGCTGGACTATGCGGCCAATTATGAAATGATATTGTTCCGCAATAATATCCAGCTCGGCGTTCATGACGCTAACACCAACCAACTGGCATTGACTCTAAAGAGTCAGCCGAGTGAACGAGCGATTATCAAACTCACTCAGCGGGTTTCTATCAAAAATGACCGCGAACTTGATTTATATGACGATCGGCAGGACGCTCTGTTCGCTAATATTCAATTCATGCCGGGCGATAATTTCAAAACACTGACAACAGCCGAATACAAAAGATATACTATTCCGGGCAACAGCGTCAGTTTCTGGCAGGACGATGCGAATCGCATCGACAAGGCCGGGACCTTCGCCGCCGAATATATTCCGCTGGACAAGATTAAGGCGATAGGTAAAATCGGGCGCCATGATTCGGAACGATGGTATGCCGATTCGACGACTCGGGTGACTAATGACTTTATCCAGGGACAGTTGACTTATTTCCATACTCATCATCTGTCGTTCAACATCGAAAATGAATATCGCCGCATGGCCAAATATTACAGCAAGGATAGTTTCAGCAAAATCTGGGATTTGGGACTGCGCGTCAACTGGAATAGAGATCGGTTGAATGAACTGACCGCCGGATTAATCAGGCGATGGCAGTCGAATGAATTTCAGCCTCTCAATGAAATTGTTTCAACTTCCTACATCCTGCTTTTCAGCGGTTCGGTTTCTTTCATGGAAAACTTCTTCGCGCGGGGATCGGTCAAGGAGATTCTGCTCAAAGATATTCCTGACGCCAATCCTTTAAGCGATGGATTTGATGATAAAAAGACAATTACGAGACTGGAGGCCGGCTATGACAGCCATAGCTGGTTCCGGGTCTCTTTGGGATATGAACGAATCGAGAGCGACGTAGACCTAGACCTCCGGACGGATCGGAATTACACCGCCCAGGGCGTCTTTGTTCGTTTCACGGGTAAAATGTAGGAGCGTGCCGTTATGATTATCAAAGATTATATGAGCAGTGGCAGGCACGTAGCGTTAGCGTTCCTGCTGACAATGATTTTACTGAGTTTTGGGACTCTGCCGGCAACGGCGGGCAATGATTGCGAATTGATTTGTGGTGGTCCCGCAATAAACGAAATACATACCAAGCCGGCTGATTTGCATGATAGTTTGTGTCCTCCTCCGCAGGCACATTTTTGCGCCTGTCCTCGGAGTGGTTGTGATACATTAACTGTAAATTTCGTTGATTATTCATATGGGTATATCGATACATGGGAGTGGGATTTCGGTGACGGTAATACTTCCGATGAGGAATATCCGACTCACTTTTATGATTCACCCGGATTTTATACCGTATCTTTAACGGTTACCGGATGCGGTGGTAAATCGACTAACACATATACTAATTATGTCATAATCAGAACAATGCCGACGGCTGATTTTGATTTTAGTATTCGGCCGGGTTGCCTTCCCGCTACGGTGGATTTTACCGACAAATCATCCTACTCAATATATTGGCGTTGGGATTTTGGCGATGGTACCGAATCTAATGACCAGAATCCGACCCATACCTATGCGGCGGCAGGAACCTATATCGTAACACTGAAAGTCATGAATTCATGCGGTATAGATTATAAGATTCGCGAAGTTATCATTACTGCCGATACCGAACCGATAGCGGATTTTACATCGGACATTACTGAAGGATGCGAGGGTGCGACGATTTCGTTTACCGACCAATCTATGTACGCCGATACATGGGAATGGGATTTTGGTGATGGCGCGACGTCAACCGATCAAAATCCGACACATACTTATACGATTGCCGGAACATATGCAGTTTCCCTTACAGTGACTAACCTATGCGGCCGGGATACCGAGACGAAACTCGAATATATCACTATACATCCCGGACCGATTGCTGATTTTATCTATGATGTATCCGAAGGATGTTCCGACGGCACGGTTATATTTACAGATAGATCAATCAACGCTTCAAGCTGGTTCTGGGATTTCGGAGACGGTAATACGTCAATCGAACAACACCCGACTTATGTCTATTCCGCATCAGGAACTTATATGGTTTCATTGACCGTAACAAATGAATGCGGCGAAGATACTGAACAGCGTGAAGTCGATATTTTGATTGGGAAAGCTCCGATCGCTGATTTCTCGGCAGATAATGTCGAAGGTTGTATCGGGTATCCAATTTCGTTTATCGATCTTTCAACCGACGCAAATTCCTGGTACTGGGAGTTTGGAGATGGCCATACTTCAACCGATCAACACCCGATGCATTCTTATGGCGCAACCGGAACCTATACAGTAACTCTGACGGTAGCCAACGAGTGCGGTGAAGATACAGAAATAAAAGAAGCGTATATCATAATTTATGCTCTCCCGACACCTGATTTTACAGCCGACGAAACTGACATATGCGCCGGGGAAACGGTTAATTTTACCGATTTATCGTCCAACGCCGATTCATGGTACTGGGATTTCGGTGATGGCACTACCTCCACTGACCAAAATCCGAGTCATACCTATACCTCTGTAGGAGATTTTGATGTATCTCTCAGAGTGGAAAATGATTGCGGATCCGATAGTGAATACCGCGACAATTATATTACGGTTGGCCAGGCCCCAGTGGCCAATTTCCGGGCAAGCGATACTGAAATTTGTGCACACGAAGATGTTCACTTTACAGATATGTCTACTGATGCAACATCGTGGGAATGGGATTTTGGAGACGGTGGAACATCAAACGAGCAAAATCCAATACATCGCTATGATCATTTTGGATATTTCGATGTCCGGTTGACCGTTAGAAACGCCTGCGGTGAGGATACCGATTACAGGCAAGAGTATGTCATCGTCCACGATATTCCAGTAGCCGGTTTCACTATTGAAGCCAGTGGCAATTGCGCTCCGATGACTGTAAATTTCTACGATCAGTCAGCCAGCGCCACATCCTGGCTCTGGGATTTCGGCGACGGCAATACCTCAACCGAGCAAAACCCGGTTCATACTTATACACAAGAGGGTGACTTCTCGGTAAGATTGACAGCAACAAATGACTGCGGCAGCGATGACGAATATCTTGAAAATATTATTCATGTCATATGGAGACCATGGGCATTATTCACCGCCGACAAAGAGCAGGCATGTGCTAATACGGACATTAAATTTAACAATAATTCTCAGTATTCTAATAGCTATTTGTGGGATTTCGGCGACGGAACGACTTCAACCGAATACAGCCCGACTCACAGATATACCACTGAGGGTTATTATACCGTATCGTTGACAGCCTCTAATGAATGCGGTGATTCTAAGGAAACCAAAGTAGATTATATCTATATTGCGCATCTGCCGGTTGCGGAATTTTCATACGATCCCGGCGAAGGCTGTGAACCCCTGACGGTTGAGTTCACCAACCTATCGACACATATTGACGGACAACATTGGGATTTTGGAGATGGAAATTCTGACAATACATATGACGCGACTCATACTTATGATAAACCGGGAACTTACACGGTCACTCTCAACGTCGGTAATATGTGCGGTGATGATCACGAAACCAAAATTGATATAATAACCGTTCATCCAAAGCCCATACCTGATTTTACATCCGATAAGAATTATATCTGTGAAGGTGAAACAGTATCTTTCACAGATTTGTCTCAATATGCTACATCCTGGGAATGGGATTTTGGAGATGGAACTACTTCACCCCTGCAGAATCCAACGCATACTTATCATCATCAAGGGGAATATGATGTAACATTGGTTGTAACCAACGATTGTGGTACGAATTACGAAAATAAAATGTATTACATCGATGTCGATCCTCTCCCGGAAGCCGAATTCGAAGCCGATTATAGTGAAGGTTGCGTTGGTTTAATCGTTCATTTCTCAAATCTCTCGTCATATGCCACGGACTATCACTGGGATTTCGGTGATGGATCGACTTCATCCGATGAATCGCCAGATCATTATTATAATACTGCCGGGGTATATACGGTTACTCTAACCGCATCAAATCCTTGCGCTGATGATACTGAAACAAAAGTTGAATATATTCGTGTGCATCCGATGCCTCACGCAGACTTTACTGCAGATATTACGACTGTGTGTGTGAATGAACCAGTCTCGTTTATCGATCAGTCAACTAATGCTGACGACTGGTACTGGGATTTCGGTGATGGGAATTATTCAAATGTTCAGAATCCGGTTCATACTTACGCGACTCCGGGCAAATACGATGTCGGATTGACGGTATCCAATTATTGTGGCGATGATAGTGAATATAAAACTGAGTTCATCACTGTCACAGCCCCGCCATATGCCGATTTCAGTACTTCAACGATTGAATATTGCGTTGGTGAAACAATTGATTTCACAAACGTATCACAAAATGCCAAGTCAGTAACCTGGGATTTTGGTGACGGTACACAGTCAAACCAATATGACGCTCAACACACTTATACGGTAGCTGGAACTTATACTGTCAAATTGACAGTTTCCAATGAATGCGGTACAGATTTCATGGAAAAAGTTGAATACATCACTATTTATCCAATACCGATAGCTGACTTCACATCTGATAAGAATCAGGTTTGTACCGGTGCCACAGTAACCTTTACAGATATGTCAACCGATGCCGATTCCTGGAGTTGGAATTTTGGTGATGGGACAACTTCCAACGATCAAAACCCGACTCATTCCTATTCTATAGCCGGAACTTACAACGTCTCATTATTGGTCACCAATGAATGCGGCGATGATACTGAAATCAAAGAAGAATTCATAACCGTATCTCCCGCTCCGGTGGCCGATTTTACTGTTGAAGTCAATAACGTATGCACTCTTGATGATGTTTACTTCATGGACCGCTCGACCAACGCCGACACCTGGTACTGGGATTTCGGCGACGGTGGAACATCATCCGGCCAGAATCCAAATCCACAGCATACTTATACCAGTCCGGGAGTTTATACCGTGTCCCTGACGGTTACCAATGCCTGTGGAGAAGATACGGAAACGAAAATAGCATATATTACCGTTGGCGAAGGACCATTGGCTGAATTCACATCAGATAAGACCGAAACCTGTGTCAATACATCGATTTCATTTACAGATTTATCGACCAGGGCTGATACATGGTCGTGGAATTTTGGCGACGGTGGGACTTCAATCGCTCAAAACCCGACTCATACCTATACGACACCGGGCACATATACTGTGGCTTTGACGGTTTCCAATGATTGCGGTTCGAGAACTGAAACTAAAATCGAATACATAACTATATGGTCCGACCCTGTGGCCGATTTCGATACTGAAATCCGAGATGTTTGTACTGGCGCGGAAGTTTACTTTATCGATATGTCTCAGTACGCGACGATCTGGTCCTGGAACTTCGGTGATGGCGCCACTTCAACCGATCAATATCCCTCGCATTCTTATACGGCCGGAGGAGTATATACGGTTACTCTGACAGTGACCAATGCCTGCGGTGATGATATTGAAACTAAAGAAGAATTTATTACCGTCACGCCTGGACCTATTGCAGATTTCAATACTGAAGTGACCGAAGGATGCCTCGGCGAGACTGTATATTTCTACAATGCATCCCAGAATGCCGATTCATATTTATGGAATTTCGGAGACGGTACGACCTCGCAGGATCTGAATCCAATGCATACTTATTCCGCGGCCGGTGTTTATACAATCAGCCTGACGGCTTACAACTCCTGTGGTGATGATACCGAGACCAAAGTGAATTATGTCACGGTCATTGCCGGACCAACGGCCGATTTCAGCGCCACGCCGATTTCGGGCAACTCACCCATGACGGTCGATTTCACTGATCTTTCAACCAGTGATTTGGTTATTAATTCCTGGGACTGGAATTTCGGTGATGGCGGTACGTCAGGCGATCAAACCCCGACGCATATATATACCGCTCCGGGAACCTATACCGTATCCCTGACTGTAACCGATGATTGCGGTGATGATAATGAAACGAAGATAGAATACATCAATGTGATCGATACCTGCGCCGTTGATTTCTTCGCCGAGCCGACTGAAGGATGCGTCGAAACGACTGTCTATTTCAATGGCGACGCAACCGGCGATTGTAATATTGTCGCTTGGTTGTGGAATTTCGGCGATCCGGCCAGCGGCGGCCAGAATACCGCATCGGGGCGGATTGTTCAGCATAGATACCGGTTGGACGGAACTTATACCGTTACCATGACGGCTGTCAATGATGAAGATTCGATTATTGTCGCAAAAACTAATTTCATCACGATTCACGGCGGTCCCAACGCCGCTTTTGATGCCACACCAACTCAAGGGACGGCGCCATTACTGGTCAATTTTACCGATAAGTCCACAAGTGGTCTGGCTATTTATTCCTGGGAATGGAACTTTGGCGATCCGACCAGCGGCGACAACGTATCGATACTCCAAAATCCGAGCCATATATATACCGCCGATGGTACTTATAATGTATCGCTTATCGTGAATAACGAATGCGGTGCCGATACGACCCACGGCGAAATAATCGTGACTCCTTCAATTTCTGTCACTAAGTCTGTTGATAAAGGCTTTGCCCGTATGGGTGATGATCTCCTCTATACGGTGACGATTCGCAACAACTCTCAGGAACCTGCCAGTAATGTCTTGGTGACTGATACTATTCCGGATTCAACCGGATGTCTTATAAACAGTATTTCCGGAAATGGTATCTATGATCCAAATCTGGACATGGTCTCCTGGTATATACCGGTCGTAAGCCCCGGCGCCGAAGAGACAGTATCGTTTATGGTTAATCTTGATGGACCGTTTACGACTTTCCCAACCATGGTTTATAACCAGGCGATAGCTTATATCGGAACCGAATCCAAGAGCGCCAGCGCTCAGGTTTATTACAGTAATATTGTCGAAACCGAAGTTGACCAACCTACCGGCGGTGAACTGGGTATCTTCAAAGCTGTCAGCGCGACGTTAGCATCACGGGGAGATGTTCTGACTTATACCATTACAGTCGCCAATGACCGCGATGCCGCTAATAATGTCACTATCTTTGACGCCATTCCGGATTCGACGACTTACGTTAACGGCTCAATCAGCAGCGGCGGTGTCTACACTTCTGCTACCGATAGCCTCGAATGGCAACTGGGTACATTAAATCCATTCGAATCGAGAATGGTATCGTTCCAGGTGACTGTTAACTCGGGTATCACTGAAAATATAAAAATCCCGAATACGGCTCTCGTTCAGAGTTCGCTGGGCAGCGATCAGAGTAACGAAGTCATTACCGCTGTCAGTACGGTTCCGATTGTCATCACCAAAACTACAAGTACTCCAAGCGGCATGATCGGCGATCTGATGCGTTTCACGATTCAAGTCCAGAATTTCACTGATCAGCTATTTACCGATGTTCAACTGACCGATACCATGCCTAATGGAATCTTCTATATCGGTGGAACATCTCTACTTAATGGTTCCGGTTCAGGTGATCCTACCGGCGACAATCCTTATATCTGGGCTCTGGGAGATTTGCAGGCCAGCGAAACCATAACACTTGAATATACAAGTTTGGTAAGCGCCTCAGCACAACCGGGTATGCATGAAAACGTCGCTCGAGCTCAGGCAATGCAAGCCGGTGTTCCAACCGCTTCCAATCGTGCCGTTGCCAGGGTTTATATCCTCAGCCATAGCCTCTCCGGATCAATTCGCGGTCGAGTTATTGTCGATTGCGATGGAGACGGCGTAGCCGATATGGATTCGATCCCATCCCCGATTGATATTTATCTGGATGACGGCTCTCAATCGCAGGCTAACGAAAAAGGAATGTTCTATTTCAGTACCGTTCGACCGGGCGAGAGAGTTGTCATGCTCGATGAGCGAGATTTGGATGGTTACTATATACCGGACGACGCTCAGGCTTCGGTCTTCGCTCATGTGCATGAAACCGGTGAATCATATATACTATTCAGAATCTGTCCGGAATACGCGCGTCTCAATATCGAGAAGAAGGCTTCGATTGTTCCTACGATTAAGTTAACCAAAAAGGCAAGTTTGAATCCGGAGCAAATTGTCGATAACCTTGGCGTTCTGATAGATTATGAAATCGATATAAAATCGAACGGTCTGGCTGATCCTACCAGGGTCCGCGTCGTCGATTCATTCCCCGAGAGTATGAATTTGATACTGAATGAATCGCAGGAGCTGATACCTCAGGAAGACGGCAACCAGTTGATCTATGAAGTGACCGCGGCTCAGGAACGGATGCAAAAATCGATCCTCTATTCTCTTAGAGATTTAGAGCCCGGTATGCGCCAGTTCTTGACGAACAAGGTCTTCCTTGAAGGCGATATTGAAAAAACCGGACAAGCTGTAGAAACCGTAACATCCGAACCGGTCGAAGTTGCCGTCGGACCATTCCTGTTGGCTCCGCCTCAGGATGTCCAGATTACTTTGACCCCGGCGCTGTTTATCACCAGTAAAGCGGATTTACTGGAACCGGCTATTCCTCAGCTCGAAGCTGCAGCCGACTCGATAATGAAATACGCTGATGCCGATATCAAAGTCGAGGGTCACTGCGATTACCGCAAGATCAACACGCCCGAATTCCCGTCCAACTGGGAATTGGGTGAGGCCCGCGCTAAAGCGGTAGTGGATTGGCTGGCGGTAAATCGTAATGTTGATCGCGACCGACTTTCTTTCGAGAGCTTCGCGGCCACTCGTCCAATTATCGAAAACGTGCATACTTCCGAATTGCTGCAGCCCAACCGGCGCACGGAAGTAATTATCAAAACCAGAATTGGAGGCTTCATGGCTCCGAGCGCTATCCCCGCCGGCGGCTGGGAAAAGACGACTTCCATGACCTTAAATCCGATTACATTTGATACCGTTTTTGAAGCATCTCAAGCGGTGTTAGAAACCGGTCTCGATGATACCTGGGAAGTCATTTTAACAATTGAGAACACCGGCGCGATTGCGGCCGAAAATACGATCCTAACCGATATCATTCCCGACGGCGCGGAGTATTTAGACAACAGCGCAACTCTGAACGGAAACAATGTTTCGGTTACAGTCGAAGGTCAGAAGCTGCTAATTTCAATAGACCGAATTGATCCGTCACAGAAGTTGGAATTCCGTTATCGGATTCGCGCGATAGAAGGCGCTACCCCATCCGGCGGCGGCGCGGCTTCTATTGAAATGAAAACTTCGAATAATCAACCAGTTATTCAGACTTCCAACGAAGTCCGCTTCAAATAGATAATTAGATATACTATCTTTACTCCCCTCATGGATTGCCATGAGGGGAGTTTTTTTTATACACGCCACGCCAAAAATATATTGATTTATTTCACCAATCTCTCTTTCTTATTTTTCAGTTATCCTTATTTTCTCAAAAGGGGTATTTATGAAATATCTTAAAAATTCTATGGTTTGCGTGGCTGTGATTTGCGCGTTTTTAGCGTCAGGATGTAGTCAGAATAATTATCATGAGGTTAAGAAATATACGATTGAGCAATTTCTCAATACTACTTCACTATTTGGCGCATCATTGTCGCATGATGAAACAAAAATACTCTTTACCAGTAATATATCCGGAGTCTATAATGCTTATACTGTCCCCATGACAGGAGGCGATGCTCAAGCCCTCACACATTCGGATTCAAACTCGATATACGCGGTTTCATTTTTTCCCTTTGATAATCGTATAATCTTTGACAGCGATCAGGGTGGAAATGAAGTTTACCATCTATACGTACGAAACGAAGATGGCAGCGTCATTGATTTGATTGATGAGCCGGAAGCGCGGGCTACTTTTGCGGGTTGGAGCCATGATTTGAAATCATTCTTTTATGAATGCAATCGGCGCGACCCCCGGTTTATGGATATCTATGAGATGGAACTGGGAACAATGACGAGTCAAATGATTTATCAGAATGACCGGGGTTATACATTTGGCGATATTTCCAATGATAAGCGATATATTGTATTTTCCAAATCCAGGACGATGCATGATGCGGATATATATCTTTATGATAATATAGCCGGTGAGATGAAACATATTACTCCGCATGAGGGTGAAATAGATTTTGCTCCGAGAGGATTTAGCGTCGATTCGAAATATCTCTATTATCTAACAGACGAAAATAGCGAATTTAAGTATTTGGCGAGATATGATATTTCAAGCGGGATTTCCGATGCTGTAAAAACTGCGGATTGGGATATTATGTATTCCTATTTTTCTTATAAAGGCAAATACAGAGTTATCGGAGTTAACAATGATGCCAAAACAGAAATAGAAATACTCAATACAGAAACAGGGGAACTTATTAATCCGCCGGATTTACCGGATGCCGATATAACATCCGTGGGATTTTCGAGAAGCGAGAAGTACATGACTTTTTATATGAGTGGTTCCCGGTCCCCGAGTGATCTTTATATATATAATCTTGAAACAGGAGAGTATAATCGCCTGACAAATTCTATGAATCCTGAAATTGACCCCCAGGACCTCGTCGATGCGGAGGTGGTCAGGTTTAAATCATTTGATGGTTTGGAAATACCGGGAATATTATATAAGCCCCATCTCAAACCTGGCGAAATGGCCCCGGCGTTGGTTTGGGTCCACGGTGGTCCGGGCGGACAATCCCGGGTCGGATATAATTCGACAACGCAATATTTGGTAAATCATGGTTATGTCGTTTTGGCCATAAATAATCGCGGAAGCAGAGGATATGGCAAAACATTTTATAAGCTCGACGATTTGAATCATGGCAAAGGAGATTTAGATGATTGTGTCATGGCCAAAGAATATTTTGCCTCAACCGGATTCGTCGATACCAGCCGGGTTGGAATTCTCGGCGGCAGTTATGGCGGGTATATGGTCCTGGCCGCCATGGCGTTCAGGCCAGATGAATTTGATGTCGGGGTGGATATCTTTGGCGTCTCCAATTGGGTAAGGACTCTTAAAAGTATTCCCGCATGGTGGGAAGATTTTAAGGAGGCATTATATAAAGAACTTGGAAATCCGGAAACCCAAGAAGATTATCTCCGCAGTATATCGCCGCTCTTTCATGCCGAAAAAATAAAGAAACCACTCATTATTTTACAGGGCGCCAATGACCCGCGAGTTCTTCAGGTTGAATCTGACGAAATTGTTGAAGCAGTAAAGAAAAATGGAGTTTTGGTGGAATACATAGTATTTGAAGATGAGGGGCACGGCTTTTCCAAAAGAGCCAATAATATAGAAGGCTGGGAAGCGATCTTAGGTTTTCTTGATAAGAATTTGAAGAATTTACAATAATTATGAGAGCCCGGATTGATAGGCTGAACCTAAATTAATATTTTTGTGCATGACGGATGTCCAGAGGCAGTGCCAAAAGGTTTTAGTGGATGGAAATTACTCATCGAATTATTATCAATAATAAGTATGTACCATTGACATTGAAGGATTTTAAATGATCAAAACACCTGATCACCCCAACCAGGTATTTTTCACATCCCGCACAGAAATGGTTGCCAGTGAGGAATTGGTAAAAATCTATTTTCCCGTAGCGCTCGTCGCGATGTACGGTACCATGACATGTGTTACACATTGTATCATGACATCCTTTACAGGTGTGTCATTTTAGACACAGGTGTAACCAATGGTTTAGTTGTCTTTGTGTCAAGGTTAATTTCCCTGATATACATATGGCGGTAGCTTATAAGGAGCCGACCGGGCAGAGTTTCTTACGCACCCACTCACATTTCAAAGCCTCACAGACAAAGTAATAGCGTCCGCCATAAGGCAGGCAACCATGTGAACTCAATTTTTTCAAGTTCGCTCCCTCGGGGTAATGCCACTCGGGAGGGCGTGGTTGATAACGACGAGAACTAGCCATATATCGATCAGCCGGCACGGCCATATCCAGACTCTCATGCGGTCGGATATGATTATACCGGTTACGGAATCGATCAAAAGCAGATTGCCAGCCGGTAAGTGTCTCGGGACGTCCATGGTGCAAAACATCATCCTTGAGCGTCCGGTGAAAGCGCTCAACCTTGCCCTGCGTCTGGGGATGCCGAAGACCGCTCATCAGAAGGCGAATCCCATGTTTAATCAGCCAAACCGACAAAGTCGTCAATCCGTAGGCATTAGTCGTACTCCACCAAGGAGAACCGTGGTCCATAAGTATCGCCTCTGGGAGACCATAGGAGCCAAATGAACGCTGCAACGAGCGTTGCACACCCGTCGCCATGAATGCTGGGCAGAGCAAAGACCCCAAGAGCAAAACGACTATGATCGTCAACCAGCGTTAAGGGAAAACATTTACCCTGAGACATCGTGAATTCACCCTTGAAATCCATCTGCCATAACTCGTTCGGATTGGATCGCTCAAATCGACCGGTGGCCGAATAACAGCGCTTCTTCTGCTCAATTAAACCGTTACGTTTCAATATCCGGTTGATGGTGGAAACCTTAACTTCGATTCCCTCACGCAATAACAACTCCCGCAACTTCCTCGCACCCCAACCATACCACCGACGCAATACCAAAACGTGGCCCTCAATCTTCTGACTGGTACGAGTCGGACTATGATGAGGACGACGGGAACGATCAAACAAAGATAAAACGCTACCGAATTCTCGATATCGAGACAACCAACGATAACCAGTCGGACGGCTGATTCCAAAATCACGGCACAATTGGCTCATCGTAGATTCATCTTTAGATGCTTCAATCACGAATTTGATCCGCTCATCCATAACACTTGTCGTTCTCCAAGGCATCTTCTCTCCTCCTTATAGAAAAGAGAATAACCAAATCTGTAACGCATGTCATGATACAAACTGTTAAACATCTCCTGATACTTTACAGTTTCCACGCCCGCAAAAAAATATAGTTAATATATCCGCGCGGGCGCGGAAATCGCGCTGCTACCCGGCAATTGTTACTTTTATAGAAATCTTTCATGTCACTAAAGGCAGACGATATCAGAAATAGCGGGGAATTTGTTGGGAATTTGCGTCTGCTCCATGTGGAAACTAATCAACCGGCTGACGCCGTAAGACGGGTCACCGGTTGGATAAATAATGCTTGAAAATGGAGAGATTATTCTCTATATTATAAAAGATTAGAAAAATATAAATTGGGGATTATCTATTATGTCTAAGTATTTTCATTCAAGTTTAAAGTATGTTGTGTTAATTTCCGCACTCGCATTAATCAATCTATTGCAGTGCAGTAAATCTGCTGATCCGGAAAGTGTTCCGCCTGTAAATCGGCCTCCGGTAATACCTGAAATAGATTCATCCGGAGGATCTCCGGCTGACGGCGCGATTGATCAATCGCTTATTCCGCAATTGAAATGGACGTGCACTGATCCGGACGGGGATAGTCTGGTCTGTGATATATATTTAGGCTTGGATAGCATTCCGCCGCATATAGATAGCAATATTACATCGACGAATTATACTCCGGATTCTCTGGAATATTTAACCACTTATTTCTGGGGTGTGGTTGCCAAAGACAATCACGATCATGAGGTCAGTTCTCCCACCTGGAGTTTTACTACCTGTGCCGAAATTGATAATGTCAATCCAACGGCGGTTATTACCTATCCTTATGATGAAGGTTCGGTTACCGATTCAGTGACAATAAAGGCAGACGCCTGGGATAATTTTGAGGTGGCTGAAGTAATCTTCTATCTTGATGGAGTAATAAACTCAAATGATTCAATCGCTCCATGGGAGAGCTTTTGGGATGCCGGTGGTGTTACGCCGGGCAGTCGGCATAATATCCAGGCGGTTGCCGTTGATAGCTCCGGCAACCAAGGCTGGTCCGAAATGATTTTCGTCTATATTCTTGATGAGAATCACGCGCCGCAGACATTTTTGTATGGTTGGATTAAATATATCAATTCTCCAGGACCGGAATCACAATTGCCTGGTATCTATTTTATGTGGTTCGGTTCCGATTCGCTTGATTGGGGAGCAAATAATCCCAATATGGAATTCGAATGGCGTTTATATGGACCTTATGAAACTAATGTTCCTCCTCCAATATATACTGTAACGGAAGGCAATTATATATTCCCGACAGTAAATTTATCGGAATTACAGGATCCCGTAAATGGTATAAATCAGCCGATTAAACGCTCAAAGGGGGATAACTTCGCATTTGATACTACTGATGTTTGGGTGAGAGATACAAGTGAGATTATCTATGATGTATTTTCAGAGATTGAATCAGATACTACATTTGGATACCGATTTATATTCTGGATCAGGGCAAGAGACGATCAACACATGATTGACACGATTCCTATGGCAGTCGCGATTTATGTCTTTGAACCCAAATATGAAAATGAAATCGCGGTATTGGATGAAACGGGGTATATGATAACCGACGGGAGGTACCACCCAAAGAGTTTGGATACAGTTAAGGCTGGATTAAACAGTCTGATTCATGGAGCAGGAATTAATGAATTCGATACCGCATCTGATTATTATTTTAATACTCATTTTAAAAGTCCTGCTATTCGTGATATTGTCACTCCAAGAATACCTTCTATGACCAAGGTGTTATCTTATAAGTCATTGATTCTATACTGTGATGACGGGTATGGGGTACAGGATTATGATAAAATAGAATTTCTTGAACCAACGATGCTGGCGTTGGAAGCGGGAATACCGGTTCTACTTATGTCAAGAAATATGGGTAATTTACCGGAGGGGGAAGAGGGCCAAGTATCTCAAATGTCGCCATGGTTTGAATATTACTTTGGGGTTAGTAGTGTAAAATCTGAAGGATGGCTCTGGGGTGTCGTCACACCGGAGAATATAATGAATCCAATATTTCTCGAAGAATGTATTGGAGGGCAATCTCAAATACCCTCATTACCTGATGTTACAATAGATTTCGATTTATTAGATGCACGATATGGAAGATGGATATTTAGCCCAGAGCATTTAATGTACGGATTACCGGAAGTTGGAGGGGCTGAGATTAGCTCATCAGCGGAAGCGATATATACCAACGTTTCAAAGGATGGGGATACCTCGCCGTTTCATGGAATGGCAACGGCTGTAAGACAGGATAAAGGATACTTCAGGTCGTCGGCTTTTCTATTTACTCCTCTGGCATTTGAACAGACGAATATGCAGGAGGCATTTACCTATATAATCAATTGGTTGAGAGAAAAATCACCAGGCAGTCAATCAAGCTTAGGTCTAAGCGATTTTGATAGAGTTAATAGAACCAAACGCGTTCTGAACATCTTAAATAAAACTGATGCGGCACAGCCCGCTCATATGCGATAAAGGTATTTAAATATTAGAGCGTGTCGGGAATTGATAATTCTATGATTTAATATACGACTTGATCCTGGTGGACAGCCAGAGGATTTGGAATGGGACATTCAGCCATACTTGTCCTGGGTTCCGCAGGAATTTTCCTCATCAAATGATTATGATGGATTAAGTTTTGCTCAGGGGGCGGGAATAGCCTCATGAAGGCATCCGGCCCCGGCCGAATACAAATCCCGTATTGCAGTACATCATATCTGCTCACTATTCAGTTCGCAAGGATTCTACAGGATTAGTCTGAGATGCTTTTAGTGTTTGTGAAGCTGTTGTTATTAACGCAATGAATAATGTTATTAATGTTGCAAATACCAATATGCTGGCTTCAGCCGGGATATAAATTGAGAATGCAAAATCAAGAAATCTGCGTGATGCTATATAGGCGATCGGCAACGCAATAATATTTGCCAACATAACAAGTTTCAAAAAGTCCTTTGAAAGCATTGTAATTATGACAGGGGAGGAAGCACCTAAAACTTTGCGGATGCCAATTTCTTTCCTTCTAAGTCTTACAGCATAAGAAGAAAGAGCTAACAGACCTAAGCTCGAATATAAAACAGCTAGCAGACCAAGCATACCCAGGATTTTTGGTAAAAGAAAAGCATCACCATTCACACGAATGAAATACTCATCCAAATAAACATGGTTGTACGGGACATTTGGTGAAAGCTCGGCCCAGAGGGTTCTAACATAATCAATAATTGCTGCGGCCCTATTTTCATCTTCGGCTTTTATCAGCATATTGTTCAGATTGTCCTTTTCAAAGAAGAAAACAGTGGGTTTCATAGGCCAAAATGTGTTGTCGAACAAACAATCATTTACAACACCTACAATGTTGTATGTTTCTTCACCAATTTTTATAGTTTTTCCAATCGGGGATTCCCAATCAAGACGATCTGCGAACAATTGATTAATGATTACACTAATATCTTCCTGATAATCGTTTTGAAATGATCTTCCCGCTGTAATTTGCATTTCCATGGTTTCAAAAAAATCATAATGAACCCCATAGAAATAAACATTTAATGCATTATCAGGGTCAATACCTTCGGGAATCACATTTTCTTTTCTTTGCCAATTTCCAGGTGTAGACCTTGCTGCGCTAACATTTAGAACACCCGGAACATTCCTAAGTCTTTCTTTTATTATTGGGTAAGAATCATTTGTTTTATCTTCCAGAGTAACTGCGATCATGCCCTGTCTGCTATAGCCCAAATCAACACTGGCGATGAACTCTGATTGCTTCTGCATGGTTAATGCAAGTACAACCAGTATTACCGAAATAGAGAACTGAAGAGTAACAAGTACTTTTCTAACTCTACTCTTTCCTTTACCCATACTAATTCCACCCTTGAAAATATGAACCGGACGAAAAGATGAAAGATAAATTGCCGGGTAAATTCCTGCCACTAAACCCGAACCAAGTGTTATTACTAAGGATGCAAATACTAACCTCTCATTATCCCAAAATGACAGCAGAGGCATGAGGGGAGTTAATGAACTTAAGAATGAATAAACTAAATCGTATATAATAATGATCAGAGGGTATGCAATAAGAGCTGTAAGCACGGATTCCACTAAGAATTGTTTAACCAGATGAGATCTAGCCGCTCCCACAACTTTACGAACTCCCAGTTCTTTCACGCGCTCAGTATAACGGGCTGTAGATAGATTCACATAATTGAAAATTCCAATCAACAGGAGTATGAATCCAAGAGTCAGCATAATCGTGGCTCCGGTTGTCGGAGAGTAATTGGCAAACCTTTCAATATGCGGTGCCGTGTTTACCAATCCTTTGGTTGGGAAAAGATATATAAGCCGTGGGGAGTTGGTGGAATTGTCATAATATTTTGCACGTAATAATCCCAGCTTATTCTCAACTTGTTTCAGATCAGCGTTACTTTGCAGTCGAATGAATCCGGTTAAAGCACTAATATCCCAATCATCAAGTGAATCATACAGGGTTTGTGCAACACTAATGGGAACTATGATATTCCCATACAAAGATGATGCTGACTGTTGCTTTTCCAGGTCTTCGAATATTCCTGTAACAATAAGATCCTTTTCATTATTGAGAGTTAATACTTCTCCAACAGCAGGTTCATCACCAAAATATTTTTCCGCAATAGTCTCACTTATCACAACAGACTGGGGATTAGAAAACAAAGTCTCCGTGTTACCCTCAACAATATTGAAAGTAAAAAATGATAGAAAATTGGGATCAACAAAGAGAACCTGATCCTCATAAAATCTCTTGTTCTCATAGTTGACCACTAGTTTCCTCGGATCGTAGAACCGAGTGAAATCCTCAATTTCCGCAATATCATCCTTTAGCGATGATGCTAAGGGAAAAGGAATATATGCTGTATGCCGTTCTCCACTCCCTGAATTTAGTACCTGGACGATATTGTATATCTTATCAATATCTTTGTGAAAGGAATCGGGGGTCATTTTCCATGAGTAAAAAGCAAAAAATATTAAAAAGACACCTATTCCAACTGCCAAACCCGAAATGGTTATAATGGAATACATTTTTTGCTGAATTAATTTCCTAAAGGTGATTTTCAAATAATTTTTTAACATTGGTAATCCTCAACTTATTGAAAGTCTGGTCGTGTTTGACATGATTCAGTCACTTCATTTTTAGTTTTTGGACCTTAGCGCTTCAATAATTGCTACAGAGATCCAATACAACTCTCCGTCTGAATTGTAAAACAACTTTTCCCCATCGGGAGATATTGGCGGTATGATTTCCCTGTCCATGCCCATCAGAATCAGCCTCAATCAATACGTTTTCGCTCAGGCAATTCATCCATCACGTAAGTGTAAGCAAATCATATGCCAATCCCATAACACATTGTCACACATACCGCTAAGTAAGTTACCCATTTTAGAACCGTCCGCTTTTGGAACATCAGCTGTTCACCAACGCACACTTGACGCGCCACCATAATGTACTGTTTCCCGTCAAAACCAATCGTACTGATTTATTGTTAGAATTAAGAGATGCTTTTGGTATAATTAACTATCAAAAGAAGGAGTTATTTATGAGTCCGAAAGTATCATCAGAATCAGTTGTTCGTGAGATTAGGCGGAAGACGAGGCGTAAGTATTCCACCGAGGAGAAGATTCGCATTGTGTTGGAAGGACTTAAGGGAAAAGTCAGCATATCCGGACTATGTTGCCATGAAGGAATAGTCCCGAATCTTTATTATCGTTGGAGCAAGGACTTTTTGGAAGCAGGTAAGCGACGTCTTCAGGATGATACCGTCCGTGAAGCAAACAGCAATGAGGTTGGCGGTTTACGTCAGGAGAATGATCAGTTGACCGGTGGCCCATTGTTCCCCCTCTGCAAGACGGGAGAACGGTGAGTTCCCGCTTGGAGGGCTAACAATAATCCTATTAATAGTCCTCTATTTCCGAATATTTCCTATTAATTATGAAGATGTTCCGGCAATCATGTTGCATCTGTTTAATAATAGCTATAAACAGGGTTTTGGCTTTGGGAAATAAATCTGGAACTATAACACAATATTTAAAAAGGACAAAACGAACCCAATTCGTTGTAATCAATAAGGAGATATAAGATTACAAGGAATTATCGGGACAAAATATGTGGATAACTCTCTGGATTTTCGATTTGTAATTGATTATTGCGTGAAAGATGTTGAGACTTTCGCGGAATCGCCTAAACTCTATTTAGGTATTTGTAATGCAGTGACAAGCCCGGTTGAGCCTGCCACTACACTAATAATAGATTTACTATCTGGCCAGGGCGGCTTTGAAGAATTCACGACGCATACGAGCGATGTTGCCGATTGAAATTTCTTTCGGGCAGACCGCTTCGCATTCACCATGATTACTGCAATTGCCAAATCCTTCGCCGTCCATTTGCGCCACCATTTGCCGCACGCGCATGACCGTTTCCGGCTGGCCCTGAGGCAAAAGGGCAAACTGAGATATCTTGGCGCTGGTAAACAGCGACGCCGAGGCATTGGGACAGGAAGCGACGCAGGCTCCGCAACCGATGCAGGCGGCGGCATCCATCGCCAATTCTGCCTTGTCTTTAGGGATTGGCAGGGCATTGGCATCCTGGGGCGAACCGGCATTGGCCGAAACATAGCCGCCTTTGGAGATGATGCGATCAAAGGCGCTCCGGTCGACAACGAGGTCTTTTATCTGAGTAAACGATTTAGCCCGGAACGGTTCGACCGTTATGGTTTCGCCGTCTTTGAATTTGCGCATATGAAGCTGACAGGTGGCAATTGCCGTTTGCGGTCCGTGGGCGACACCATTAATAACCTGCCCGCAGGTTCCGCAGATACCTTCGCGGCAATCGCTGTCAAATTCGACCGGTTCTTCGCCGTTTTTGGTCAAATCCTCATTGAGTATATCAAGCATCTCCAGAAAAGAGCTGTCGGGCGAAACATCCTTGACCGTGTATTTGGAGAAACGGCCTTTAGGTTCATTTCGTTTTTGCCGCCAGACTTTGAGATGCACCGTTATTTTCTTTTTTTCAGTCATGATAACACCTCACTTATAGCTCCGCTGGGATGGCGTAACACGCTCGAATTCCAGCTCTTCTTTATGCATTTCATGCGGCTGACCGGGACCTTTGTATTCCCAGGCAGATACAAATGTGAACTTCTTATCATCGCGGAGGGCTTCGCCTTCTTCGGTCTTGTACTCAACTCGGAAATGCCCGCCGCATGATTCCTTACGCATGAGAGCATCGCGAGCCATGAGTTCTCCAAGTTCGAGGAAGTCGGCCGTGCGTCCGGCCATTTCGAGACTCTTATTGAGATCATCGCTGCTGCCGGGAACGTTGACGTTATTCCAGAATTCCTCGCCAATTTTGGGAATCACCTCCAGAGCGTGTTTGAGGCCCTTTTCGTCGCGCGACATGCCGACCTTATCGATCATGACATCACCCAAATCACGGTGCAGTTCGCGAATAGTTTTGTTGCCTTTGATCGCGAGAAGTTTATCAACTTCCTTATTGACTTCACCAACCGAATCCTTGAAGGCCTGATGATCGATAGTAACCTTCGGGAGATCGGTTCCGGCGATGTAATTGCCGATGGTGTATGGAATGACGAAGTAACCGTCGGCCAAGCCCTGCATCAGCGCCGATGCCCCCAGGCGGTTGGCGCCATGATCGGAGAAGTTGGCTTCGCCAAGAACATGCAGGCCGGGAATAGTGCTCATCAAATTATAATCGACCCAAAGGCCGCCCATAGTGTAATGGGGAGCGGGATAAATCATCATGGGCGCCTCGTAAGGATTATCGCCGGTTAAGTTCTGATACATGTCAAAGAGGTTGCCGTATCGTTCGGCGATGACGTTTTTGCCCAGTCTTTTGATGGCATCACGGAAATCGAGGAAAACCGCTTTTTTCGTCGAGCCGACTCCACGGTTTTCATCGCAAACGTCTTTGGCGTTGCGGGAGGCGATATCACGGGGAACGAGATTACCAAAGCTGGGGTATTTTCTCTCCAGGTAATAATCGCGTTCATTTTCCGGGATATCATTGGGACGACGATCGTCGCTTTCTTTCATCGGCACCCAAACCCGTCCGTCGTTACGCAACGATTCACTCATCAGGGTTAGTTTGGATTGATGGTCACCTTCCTGAGGAATACAGGTAGGATGGATCTGGGTATAACAAGGATTTGAAAACAGGGCGCCCTTTTTGTGACAGCGCCAGATGGCTGAGCCGTTGGAATTGACGGCGTTGGTGGAAAGATAATAGACCGGGGAATAGCCGCCGGTACAGAGTAAGACAGCGTCTCCGGCGTAAGATTCAATGTCACCGGTAATAAGGTTGCGACAGGTAATACCGCGCGCTTTACCATCAGCGAGGACGAGATCAAGCATTTCGCGGCGCGGGAACATTTTGACATTTCCGGCGTCAACTTGCCGCATCAAAGAGCCGTAAGCTCCGAGAAGTAATTGCTGTCCGGTTTGGCCTCGGGCATAAAAGGTACGGGAGACCTGCGCGCCGCCGAAAGAACGGTTGGCCAGGAGGCCGCCGTAATCGCGGGCGAAAGGAACGCCCTGAGCGACGCATTGGTCGATGATATTAAGGGACAGTTCGGCAAGCCGATATGTATTGGCTTCACGGCCTCGGAAATCGCCGCCTTTTATCGTATCGTAAAATAATCTCCAAACGCTGTCGCCATCGTTTTGATAATTTTTGGCGGCGTTGATTCCGCCTTGAGCGGCGATACTGTGAGCCCGTCGGGGAGAGTCCTGAATGCAGAAATTTAGAACCTGGTATCCCAACTCTCCGAGGGAAGCCGCCGCGGCTCCACCGGCGAGGCCGGTTCCGACGACGATTAAGGTATGTTTACGCTTATTGGCGGGATTAACCAGTTTTATCCGGCCGCGGTATGACGACCATTTGGCTTCCAGGGGACCGCCGGGAATTTTGGCATCTAATTTCATAAGGCACCCCCTTTCAGATAAAGTACGACCGGAATCACGATAAATCCGAAGGCAAGAATGAAAGCGACCAGGATCGCGAACTTAAACATGAATGATGTAAATTTGGGGCGATTCAAACCCAGCGATTGGAACATGCTCCAGACGCCGTGCCTGAGATGAAACCCCATCAGGATCATTGCCAGAACGTACGAGGCGGTGTACCAGGGCTGCGCGAAGACATCTACTGTTAAGCGATAGAGATCGCGCATGACCACGCCGTCGATATCGGTTGTATAACCTTCGGCAACACCGGGACCATATTTCAGGGTTATCAGGTGAAGTATCGAAAAAACCAGAATTATCGCCCCGGTATATATCATGGTACTGGACGATAATGTTTTTTTGCTGGTGTCTCCGGCAGATTTAGAGTTCTTGTAAGCGACCGGTCGAGCCACCTGCTGATCCCACCAGACCGAAGTGGCGGTGATGATATGCAGGGCGAAAAATAGCACCAGCCCAAACTCAGAGATATAGATTAATATACCCAAGCCCATAAGAAAATGGGCGTAGGCATTGAACGCGTCAGCGTTTCCGGTTAAAAGTGTAATGTTGCCCAAAAGATGGATACATAGAAATATTACGAGGAAAAAACCGGAAACGGCGTTGATGAATTTTTTTCCAATCGAGGAAAAAAAGACTGCCGTTAGGGAAGCCATTGACCCACTCCATTCCAGGTAGAATTATGTTAATTCAATATTTATAGGGCTATATAGACGGTCAATTTCAACCGTACCCTGCCCAGATTAACGGACAATATGGCTGAGGAATCTTTATTTGGCAAGTCAAAAAGGGGAAATATTGACTCGCCCCATTGAAAATTTCAATTTACCGAATAGATATTGAATTTTTAACTAACTTCCCGACTCAGATACTCTCGAGCATATTCAATATATTTGATTTGGATATCGGTATTATCCCAGAATTTTAATATTTCGCGGTAAACTTCATTCGCTTTTTCAGTTTCGTTTAGACCTTCATAGGCAATAGCGAGATGGTAGAGTACTTTAAGATAGGTTCTACCCGATGATGTCATTCCCGGATTTTCAAAGTATTCGGAAAAGATGGAAACGGCTTTTTCGTTCATCATCCCCGAAAAATTCAGCCAACAGGATTTTCAGGGCGACGCGGCGTTTTAATTTCGTATCTTCGGCCAGATAGACTTCACCCATACCGCCGGCGCCGATTTTCTTCACAATTTTGAAATGCGCTATTTGTTGACCGGTTTCAAGCATTATTCGCCCCTTTTGATAATAATCATAGTTATATCATCCGACCGGGGAGCATCCCCCATAAAATTATTTATGTCCTTCATAATTATACGCGATAACTGGTCGGGTTGGGAATTTCTGTTTTCGATAACTAATTTTTCAAGCCTTTCATCAGAATATTCCTCATCGTCAAAGCCGGCTTCGGTAATACCATCGGTGAAAACAATCAAAGTATCATTTAGGTTCAAATTAACTTTGTCTTCAGTCCAGGAGCTAAAATCAAAGGCGCCAATCATAGTTCCTGAAGCTTCAAGAAATTCAAGATTTCCATTTTCTTTTACCAACAGCGGCGGATTATGTCCGGCGTTTAAGTAGCACAATTCGTGCGTGTGGGAATTTATCAAGCCGATAAACAGAGTGGCGAAATTATCGGCCATGCTATGATTGAACATTTGAAGCGATACTTGATTTACCGCTCGTGTCAGATCGAATCCGGTATCGTCATAGAGAATCCTGAAAGAGGCCAGGATATTAGACATTAACAGGGCAGCGCCCATTCCTTTGCCGCTGACATCGGCCAGGAGAAACAGGAGACGGCCGTCGGGTAATATAGTAAAATCGTATAAATCGCCTCCGACGGCCCGGCATTGTTCCTGCACGGCCTGAATTGAGTATCCCGGGAATTCGGGAATTTCCTTTGTTACTAATGTCTCCTGAATCAATGATGCCCGCGAGAGTTCCGCTTCAAATATTTGTTTTTCCTGCCGTTCATGGAGAAGATTGTAATTGGAAAGTTTGGAAGCGATAATATTTCCGACAGTTGCGAAAAGGCGCAGGTAATCGTCGTTATATCGTTTGATTGGATTAGTCGTATCGGCGTAGAGGATTCCAAATACGGCGTCTTCATCAAAAAGGGGCACTGCCATAGCCGATTTCAAATCGGATTTAATTATTGATTCTTTGCTTGAAAACCGCGGATCGGCACCAGCGTCGTCAATTACAATGGCGTTTTTGTTGGTTAAAATTTCACTAAGGATAGTCTGTGACAGTGAGAAAAATCCGGGTTCTTTGCCGCTCGATAAACAACAGGCGGCTGTATATACCTGAGTATGATCTTTTTTAGTCAGGAGCACGGCCAAACGCTCGTTGGGGATAATTTTGCCTATTAGCTCCAATGATTTTTCAAGCATGACTTCGCGAGGCTCCGGGAGAACAAGCATTTTGGCCATGTCAAAGAGTGTCGGCAAAAGTTCAGGTAAATCAGTAATTTGTGAGGGGAGAGGTTTTAACGCTTCGGACATGGGTATTAGCACTGAATTCTCGGCATCGGCTGTGCCCGAGAAGCGAGGTTCGGATCCGGATTTGCCAAAATCGTTGTCATCACCGGATTGTATTTTAAAATCGGTGCATCCAAATTGAATGCGATCGCCTATTTTGATATTCGTTTTTTCACTAAGGCGCTCACCGTTGACAAATGTGCCGTTGTGGCTGTTTAAATCTTCGATTGATATTAAGCGACCGTCATCTTCAATAGTTATTTGAGCATGTTGACGGGAAATGGTATTATCCGGGATAGTGAAATCGCAGGAGGCTTTACGACCGATAACATATTCGCCGGGAGTAAGCTCCCAGGAATAATAACGACTTTCATCGGTGCCAATAAGTCTAATCATAGAAAAATTTCTTTATTTCTATCTACCAGTCTTGATTTTGTTTCGGTCTGTTAATTGGCAAATAACCGGCATCCCTTTCTGACAATAAGCAATAGTTCATATTATACGCAACAAAAATGAATTAATTCGAGTGTAAGGGGAAAATTGCCTGGGACATCTTTATTATCTTTGTTGTATTATGGGGGGGATTATTATAAATATGTTTTGCATCCACAAAGATTACCAGTGATTGTATTTCACTTTTGATTTTGTAAATCGGTTTGATGGTTCTTTGGATTCGGCCGGGTGACCCAATGAAATAAGAGCAATCGGCTCGATATGTTCCGGCAGCATCATTAAGTTCTTTATTCCCTCAATACGTTCTTCTCTCGGATAAATCCCCAGCCAGACTGCTCCCAGACCCAAAGTGTGAGCGGCGATTAGAATATTTTGCGTGGCCGCCGAACAGTCGAGATAGATATATTCGGGTTTCATGACCGCTTTTGTGTCGCCGCATACTAAAATCGCGAGAGGGGCTTGCGTCAGCATTTTTGAATAAGGATGGAATTTGGGGATGGCGTCGAGAGTTTTTCGGTCGTCGATTATTATAAAATGCCAAGGCTGGATATTATTGGCCGAAGGGGCACTCATCGCGGCTCGCAGCAGGGTTTCAATTATTTCCTCCGATATTTTTTCCCCAGTATATTGGCGGATACTCCGCCGCCTGAGAATCGCTTCGATTGCGTCCATAATTTTTCTCCTTTGAAATATTAATATCCCTTTGATTCAAGTGAGGCAAGCAATTTAATTGTGTAAAAAAAAGGCCGGGGTTGACCGGCCTTTTTTTATGATTTATTTCGATTGATGTAAAAGCATTCTTAGTCGCATCCGGGGGCGGGGCCGCCTTTGAAGGCGTTATTGATGAGATAGACGGCATCGCCGACATTAACCTCAGCGTCACAATTTGCATCGCCCATGATTAGAGGAACAGGTGCGGGACCGCTTTTAAATACATGGTTGATTAGAAAAACAGCGTCGCCGACGTTTATTGTTCGGTCGGCGTTGGCGTCGCCCTCCAGCATCGTTATATAAATTCGAATATTAGAGCAGATTGTTTCGGCTCCCAGCAGGTCGGTGGCAACAACTTTCCAGTAATAATCTATTCCATATTCCAATGGTGTAGTTATAGTGTACTCTTCTGCGGTCAGGTCATAAAATGATTTAGGCGAAGCAAAATCACTCCATTTGGAATACCTGAGCATATAGGTGAATTCGTCGTTGATATCAGCATCAGAGGAAGCTGTCCAGGTGAAAGTCGGCAGGAGGTTTTCCATGATAACGGCGCTGTCGGGGCTTGTCAGTTCAAATGGCGCCGGGGATTGATTATCGGCATTGACGCAGAATGACGCTAATTCCGACCACTGGCCATCTTCAAGGGCATCATCAGCGCGGACTCTCCAGTAAAATGTCTGGTCTTCTCCGAGGGAAACGGGAACCTGCCATGTGACCGGACTGGAAGACTGAGGTTGATCGTCAGCCGAAGCGAGTAGGTTGGTCATCGTTATATCGGAATATAATTCATAACTGTAATCCACGGGCAGCCCGTCCGGATCGGGGGCGGCGTCATGAGAAAGTTCCGGGCTGCTTGACGTAACCATTCCTTCATTATCAGGAGATAAACCTACAGGAGGACCGGGCAAGCCGTTCATGGCGAAATTTGTTGAAATCCAATCCGACCAGTATAAGCCGTTGGAGACTCTGACGCGGACATAATATGTAATTCCATCAAATAACTCACTTCCGAAATAAGTAACTGAGGTCTCACTTCCCGCGACGGGACCGGTATCCCACATATCAACAAAATACCAGTTCAAATCGCTGGTAACCTGAATTTGATAATGCGATTGAGGAGCCGAATCACCGTCAAAATAAGACCATGAAAATTCGGGAACGTGATCGGTCATGTGATCCGGGTCTCCGGGGGCGACACTGATGCCGGTCGCGCTTGGAGGCGAGGGAGGACCGGAAGTGCCGAAGAAATCCAAAATATAGACCACCATGCTATCCTGCGAGACAAAACGAATGGTATCAAGGCTAATTCCTTCAAAACCAAAACCGAAAAACAGCGTATTGAAATCGGCCCCGGAGTACGATATAATGGAATAATGATCGCCGGTTACATAATGTGCCTGGGCAATACCTCCATTGACAGGAGTAATTCGTTCAGTATTAGTTTGATTATTGGCTCCGGATGTATTTCCAATATTATAAATAACAAGCGTATCATCAGGATTCAATAGCTGGCTGGCGGTTTCAGAAATTATAATCGGCGAATACGCGCCGGATTGATATTCGGTTTTTAGATAGTTATTCAAAAGAACGGGATCGTCTGTAGCGAGTTGAGAGGCGATACCCTGGCCGGTAAGAAATAGGTTTCCTCCGCCGTCAAGATAGCTTTTTATATTGCCGATATTTGTCGAATTCAATGTAGTAGCGCGATCATCTCCCGTAAACCATATTACTAAATCATATTTATTAAGCTCCTCAACCGGGGGAGGATTCAGGTTGGCATATGTCCAAACACTGCAGGGCATGCGGATTTTATCAAGACACTCCTTGTAGTAGTCTTCATAGGTTTTATAATTATCGTCATCCACGAGAAGTACGGATATGTTTCCTATAATAAACGTGCCGGTTAATTTATCGGAATCCTGCCCATCGTTCCAGGTTACCTCAATAAAAAAGGAATCAATACGGGAGACGTAATTGGCAGGAATTTCAAATATAAAAGGGTCACCATAACTGGTTACTGAGTCAAAAGCGGGTATCGATGAAATGAATGATGCGTCGTCGGTGATATTTAACGTACCGTCATCGATAGTAAGAGTGGCATAGATATTTTCAATTGGGACCCCGCCGTAGTTGGCAATGGTGAAATACATCTCAATAGTTTCGCCGGCTTCGGGAATCCCGTCGCCGTCGCCGGAACTGGCATCGGATAGTTCGTGGCTTTCCAAATAAGGAGCGCCGTTGAGGGGGATGATATCGACAACCATACCTTCTTTGTCAGGACCGCATTCTTCACTCCAATCGCAATGAAGATTATCCAATGTGAACCATGCATTTTGGCTGCCACCCCAGCCATAATTCATGTGGTACTGTTTGGTAGTACCGATTTCGCGCCAGCCGTCACAGACAATGGCGTGACTATAAATTCTGTAAAGTGTAGGACGGTTTTTATCAATATTTTCTTTAATAAGATCGAACCATTCGTCGGCAGAATAATCTTCTCTATTTACACGGCGTGCTGATTGATCGTATTGAAAATACTGAGGGAATATATAATCACCATTTAACGTAAAAGCTCCTGATTTGCAGGTGCCATATTTCATGTTATAAGCGACACCCATTTCATAGCAAATTTCGGCAACGCTGGCGTTGGAATGGTCGTAGGTATAGGGATCGGAAAAATCTGCATAAAGCGTCTGGCCGGGAGTTGTTCCTCCGCAATCCTCATAATCGCCCACCCAGTAATAAGAATGATCGCCAGTGCCTTCAGGCGGCCATTTATGGTAATAGATAATTTGAGACGCGGCAGTTGATACGCAACCGACCAGGCATGTTCGCCCCAGGTATCCGGTAGGACAATCCAGATTATAAGGGGACCTCTGATGCCAGGAGGTCGTTAGAAGGGGGCCGACAGTTGCGGTTGCGCCCAGAAGACCTTTGTTCATGGTCTGGTTGAATTCTTTTTCGGAAACAGTAAATTCGTCCCAGGCCTGTTCGTTTTTTCTATCGAACAGAAGCTCTGTTCCGGTTTGTTCGGCTTCAAGACTTCCGTAAACTTCGGTATAAATATCCATGCGGCTTTTTAAGACCTGCCTGAACATCAAAGCCATACCCCCTTCATCGTCGATATTCAATGAAGTTTCCTCGGAATAAGCCTTAACCGGCGCCAATTCACGAAGAGCCGGAATTACTATAAAGCCGCTGGGAGAGATAGAGTAATACCTTCCCAATAGAGTATCGTTTTCTATAATATCCTGCGAATATTCAATTTCCGGATATAAACTACCGCCCCAGCTCCCCAGTTCTTTAACGACCTGGCTGAGCCAATTTTTACAAACCTGATCCATTTCATTCTCAGTCGCTATTGTGGCATAAGCGGAATTTGAAAATGAAATCAGAATAGCCAAAACAACAAGACTGGCTATCAAAAATCTACGCGTGTGCTGTAAAAATTCTTTTAACATCAGTGCTCCCATCACAAGTAAGATGCCTGCAATTATCCCGCTGCCAATACCTTATAGGTTATCGGCAAACTCTTCGTCCAAGACACGCTGTTGTATCTTCGATAAAAAAGTTAGTAACTTTGAACGGCGGTTCATGTTGCAGTTCCATTGCAGAAATTGTTGGCCCTCTTTAGCCTAAATATACCCAAATTCAAACATTTGACAATAGTTTTGTTGCTTTTGGTCTAAAAAATTGTCGGAAAAGGAGTTGGATGGAATTATCCATTATTTGGGATTATGGCGAAACACCTGAGTCATAAATTGCGTATTGATAAACAAAGAAGCTATCGGCAAAGAACAGGCAACGCTTATTTGACTGGCATTGTCTAATATTATTGAAGAAGCGTATTAAAGGAGGGTTCTCGATATGTCAGATTTTAGAAAAGTTTTTATTGCGTCTCTAATAATCGTGATTGCGTTCTCGGCGATGACGCTGGCCGGTATCAAGCAAGAAATTACGCGAGATTTTAACGTTTCCCCCGGTGGCGAATTGACGATTGACACGGAAATTGGATCTATTGAGGTTAAGGCGTCCAATCAAAGCAACATTGGCGTAGAAATTATCCTCGATTCAAAAACCCGGGATGAGGATCGCGCGCAGGATATGTTCGATGATTTCGAGGTTGAATTCAATCAGGACGGTAACGCGGTTGAGATTTACGCCGAGTATTTTGGCAACGATTCGCGCGGATGGAATATATTTGGCACAAGAACGCGCCGATCGTTACAGGCGAAATTTATAATAACGGTTCCGGAAAAGTATAACGTATATGCCAAAACATCGGGGGGAAGCATTCATATCGGCGATTTGGAGGGCGAGGTTGATGTGCGGACCTCGGGCGGATCACTTCGATTTGACAATATTTCCGGTCCTGTAAAAGGCAAGACATCGGGGGGGAGTATTACACTTGAAAGTTGTAAAGGCCGCGCGGATGTTTCTACTTCGGGAGGTTCAATAGAGATTGGTCATGTTGAGGGCGAAGTGTCGGCTCATACTTCCGGGGGAGGCATCGAAGTAGAAGAAGTAATGGGAGAAATCGACGCTTCGACATCGGGCGGTTCGATATACGCCCGGATTAGCGAGCAGCCTCGGGGTGATTGTCGTCTGACGACATCAGGCGGAGGAATAACGGTTTATTTATCTCCCGATATCAATGTGTATTTGGATGCCCGTACAAGTTCGGGCAGGGTCAAATCGGATTTTGATATTTCTTCCAGCCGACGCAAGAAAAAATCATCCCTGAGGGGTGAGATAGGCGATGGCGGACCCGAATTGTATTTACGAACTTCCGGAGGCAGTATCAGAATTCTTGAAGATTAGAATACTCTATAAAACATTTTATATTGTTTAATAAAACCGGCCTGGTGAATTCAAATTGGGCGGGTTTATTATTTGTGCTGATCGACTAATTTTCGAATTACCGCGATATGTTCCGGCGTGGTTCCACAGCAACCGCCAATTATAGAAATTCCCAATTTGATGAGATGGGGGATTTTGTGTTCGAAATATTCCGGGGGCTCATTATAGACGGGTTGGCCGTTTTGTATAACCGGCAAACCAGCATTGGATTGAATTAATATCGGCATATCGGATTGAGATTTGAATTCCTTCGCAATATCTATCATCAAATCGAGGCCGTTTCCGCAATTCGATCCGACGATATCGGCGCCCGCTTCTTTCAATTGCGTGCAGGCTCGATTTATATCGACACCCATAATGGTATAGAAACCCCGAGGCGTTTTTTCAAAAGTCATGGTGGCCATGATCGGAACAGAGGAGGAAATCTCGCGAGCGGCTTTGACCGCAAGAATCGCTTCGGAAATATCAATCATGGTTTCGACGCAAATAATATCGACGCCGGAATTTATAAATGATCGCATTTGACGCTGAAAACTTTGATATAGAATTTCAGGTTCGGTATCACCATAAGGCTTTAATAATTTTCCGGTCGGGCCGCACGAACCTGAGACGTGGGCACTATTTCCAACCACATTGCGCACGGATTTTATCGCGGATTCAATAATTGATTCGGTTTTATCCTGAAGATTGTAGTTTTCGAGTTTTGCGGGAGAGGCTCCAAAAGTATTGGTTTGGATAATTTCTGAGCCGGCTTTCAGATATTCCGAAGCGATATGTTCAAGCAATCGCGGATTTTCCAGATTTACCGATTCAACGCATTGATTGATATCGATTCCGTGGCGTTGAAGTATAGTTCCCATGGCTCCATCGGCGACAATTATTTCTCCGCATTTCAATCTTTCAAGAATAGGCTCCAACTATTTTCCTCCGAGTCCTGACATATTATGAAATTAATCTGTCGACGCATTCGACGGCGTTGATGCCGTCAAAGCCGTATGCGTCGGCGCCGATTTCATCGGCAAACTGCTGAGTCACCGGGGCTCCGCCGATGGCTACTTTGATTTTTCCATCTAAACCTTTTTCCTTAATTAAATCGACCACAGATTTCATAACCGGCATGGTTGTCGTGAGGAGGGCTGAGAGGCCAATAACCGGAGCGTTTTTTTCGAGTGCGGTCTCGACAAATTTTTGAGGTGAGACATCATTGCCGAGATCGATGACATCAAAACCGGCACCCTTAAGCATAATGCCGACCAGGTTTTTTCCTAAGTCATGCAAATCTCCCTGAACCGTTCCGAGGACGACTTTACCCCGCGACGGCATATCTTCATCGATTAATAGCGGTTTAAGGATATCCAGACCGGCGTTCATCGCTTTAGCCGCAAGTAGAACATCAGGCAGGAATATGTCGTGGCATTTGAATTTTTCTCCGACGAGTTTCATTCCGGCGATCAATCCGTCGTCGAGAATCTGTTTGGGCGGAAGTTTTTGTTCGACCGCCTGCGTGGTCAGTTCGGCCGTTTCGTCAAACTCCCCTCGTTGAAGCGATAGCGAAATGTTTTCGAGCAAGTCCATTTCTATCTCCAAATCCTGTTTTTAATTTTCAATATTGCTCATTCTTTCCAGGCAGGGCTGACTTGGGCATTGCGCACAAAAAGAATATTGGTTTTCGAATAAATGAATCTTATCGGAGCCGTATATCAAAACACCCGAAATTGATTTCAGAGGTTCCATCAGACAGCTTTCACGTAAAGTGATACCGATCTCTTCAGGTTTAAGAAAAGCAAATAGCGCTCGCTGGGCACTAACATGCCAACCGCAATATCCGGGACTATAGCATAAAGTTCGCCTTTGTTTTGCATTTGTGTTTCCGATTACATTATTCTGATACCAGGATGCGGCAAAATCTGAGGCCAGGTCGGTTCCAGCCGATGCCGCGGTATCGAGCATTGAACCGAGGGCGAAATCATTTTTGGCGAAGAGACCGGATATTTCATCGCATATATCCTGACCGATAGTCAGGGCGAAGATGGATAATTCATCGGCGCGGGGATAAATATCCTCGATAGGAGCGGGTGATTCATTGAAATCGGTACTATAGTAAATCTTTTCGAAATCTTCATGGGTAATATCAGAAATCAACAGTTTTGATCTGGTCCAACGAATAAAAATATCCCTTGCGATTTTGGCCAGATCAGTAATTTCAGATTTGACTTCGCTTTCATCCGGGATACCTTGTCCTTGCAGGATTAAAGATATCTCAGGAGTAATTTTATCCACCGGGATATTGATTATTTCCCGCATTAACCCCGCTCCGGTAATTTATCCATGCCGTTTTTTCTCGCCTCGGATAACATTAAATTCTCCATCTCGGATTTAATTTCAGCGGAAAGGCGGGAAGGAATGTAATTATCAATCAGTTTTTTAATTTCGGTATTGGCTCGATCGCCTAAAGTTAATCGACCTTCTTCAGCCCAGCGGGCGCGATTGGCCCGTTCGATAACGCGACCGGGAAAATGAATTTCCTCTTTCAAGTATTTCCGGGTATGGTCGGCAATGAGGAGATGGCCGTCTTTGAGAAGTTCCTCGAAGTGCGGCAGGCTGGGGAAATCTTCCTTTGGTTCAATACCCTGAATCATTCGATGGGTCATGCCGCAAATTTCATTATCGACGACTAATTTTTCAAGGCTGAAACAGCTTTCAAAATCCAACATGCCGGGTCCGGATATGCTGTTTATACCCGACAGAGCGGCCAGAGTAGCACCCATAGATGATTCCAGGCCAGCCTGGGCATCGAGTTGTTTGGCATCACTGAGTCCGATATAGGCCTGAGTCGGAAGTCCGAAATATTTGCCGATTTCACTATAGGCGCAATCAATCATTTGGGTTTCGACCGCTCCCATCGGAGTTGTTTCGTACCGGATGTCAAATATGGCCGGGGAGCCGCCGTACACGATCGGAGCGCCCGGGCAGGCGAGCTGGCTTATGACTACGCCGCTTAAGGTTTCGGCCGTATGTTGAACCAGCGTGCCGGTCAGCGTAACCGGAGATATTAATCCGGATAGAGGCATGGCAATAAATTCCACCGGAATTGAATATTTGGCGCAATCAATCACGTTTTGGGAAGTAACGTCGCTCCATTTGAGGGGAGATGTCGGGCAGCAGGAAAACATCGTAAGCGGTTTTTTTTTGAGATTTATTTCATCGCCGCGAATCGCCAGTTGAAGGTTTTTCATGATCTCAAATGCTTCAATTGTGAACGTTCCCGTCACGACCGGTTTCTCGCAATATAAAAAACTCAGGAAGAGACGATAACTGTCAGATATTTTTTCATTGACGTCGGCTGGTATAATGGCGGTGCTTTGCAGGGAAATATGATTTAATTGACTCATTAATCTGGCGTACTTGACATAATCGGCCGTGTCAGGATTCCTGAATTCATTAGAGCCGTGATCCTGAATAAAAAGCGCCGCGGAACCGGGAGTGTAATTTATGTTATAGCCGGATAAATCGGCGGCCTCTTCACCCATGACGTCATACAACTTAATAGAAGAGGGGGCTGTGGCAAGGGATTTATCGATTAATTCATTTTTGAATATTACTTTGTGTCCCGAATCATATATGTGAGCGCCATAATCCGAAAGCATTGACACGATTTCGGGGTTGTGAATAGTGACTCCGATTTTGCACAGAACATCACGAGCTTCGGATATTATCTGCTCTATCAGAGTATCATCGAGGAATTTTAATATGGGTCGCATAAATACCCTCCATACTGTATTGATAAATATCTAATTATGCAAATTACGAGTAAGATACGAAAATGTCAATTCATGGATAAAAAAAAGACCGCCTGAGAGGCGATCTTAACTAAATCTTAAATATCAAATCACGATTTTTTTTCGTTGAGGTTTATCGTTGTCCTTTTCAGGCGCTTCGGTTATTTCAACATTTTGATGCTTAACAATGTTACTTAAACGAAATCGCTTCTTTATTTCTTTGTCTTTTTCTTTAGGGTGAGTAATAGTCATACTGAATTTTTTCTTTTTGTTTTCGTAGTTTTCAAGCATTTTATGAAGCTGAATTCCGTATTCACTGGCCTGTTCAAATTGCTCAATGTTTTTTCGCAGGACTCCGGCGAAATCTTTTTCATTTCCCGACAGGATGGATTTAATTCTTTCAGTGGCGTCGCGGCGAGCTTTATTAAATACCTGCTCATCATCATCAAAAGCGTAACTGCCCGCGAGGGCAATAAGGATTACGACGGCATCTATGGCGATAGCCAGTAGAAGGGCAAATAATGCCAGATTATCCATTATAAGAAGATCATTGATAACCAGCATAAAAGCCTGTTGACGAGTGGTTGGCCGTTCCGTGAAATTTATCTGATCGGGAGGAGCAGGTGGCGAATAATTCAATTGAGTAAGATTATTAACGACATTAGCGGGGAATTCTATCCAGACGGTATTGGCCAGGTAAAATTGTTCACGAACGGGTAGATCGCTTGAAAATGCCTGAGATGTTGCATCAATCTTTTCAATATATGATTGAATAGTCTGCCTGTAATTGGTGGCCTCCTGATGCCGGTTAATGAGGTATTCGGTAATAATACCGCGGCCGCTGCCCTGTCTGTAATCGGTCCCTTGCGAGGCGCGCCAGGAATCGATCATGAGGCGGGCGCCGTCAATAACCGATTGAATAAATTCATCCTGAGTGCCTTCGTCGACGACGGTAGCCCAGCCTTTTTCTTCTTCCATCTGCATGAGAGTATTGAGCCGCTCGACCTGATAGTCGCCTTTCAGGGAAGCCTGCCTGCCCTTCTGGATATATTCATTCAATAACGGTCGGACAGCTTCCGAATAATTTTTGCGCGCTTCGGTCTCGCGAAGATCCACCTTAAGAGATGAATCGAAATTGGCAAATGAGAAAAAAATTGAGAAGACGGCTGTAATTGTAAACACGGCGACGTATGAAATACGGTTTTCCCTTATTTTCATTAAATTCCAGGCTATACCCAACATGGCAATTTGAAGTCCCAGCGAACCAACCAGGGCCAGCGGGGGTTCTAATATGATTTTTAGACCGTAGAAAGTCGTAAAGAATGATAAAACCGATAAACATAAAGTGCCGCCGTATATCAGCAGCGAAGCGAATTTGGTATATTTAGACAATGCAATCGACCCCTGTTTTGAAAAACGTATTTATCCCCTGTTATCTTATATTAATGTTGTCGGCAGGAAGGGATAATTTATTATGGGCCGGGAATCCTCAAAAAAAACCAGAATTTATTGATTATTGATAGAAAGGGATCAATAAAAAAGCCGACTCGAAAGCCGGCTTTTTATGAAAATCCGAAGAAGTCTATCTTTTCTTCTTGTGCAGATGGCAATACTTGGCGGGAGGAGCAACCATGCGTTTACAGCGCTTGCCATCTTTTGTCTTAGCAGCGCACCGGACTTTTTTCTTCGCCACTTTTTTCCTGACGACTTTCTTCTTGACTACTTTTTTCTTAGCAACTTTTTTCCTGGCTGCTGGTTTTTTCTTTGCGACTTTCTTTTTCGCTTTCGGCATTAAAATCCTCCTTATTATGATTAACTCGACCTAACCGTATTGATTTTGTAAAAACATGTCAACAAAAAAACACAATCATTTTTTAAAATATTTAAATAATTTCATACTTCATTCAGATATGGATGATTCCCGGTATGGATATATAAATCAATATTTGGCTCTTAGATAACCATTCAATCGAGATGTCGAAAGGACTTGATATTGGTGAGAGATTAATTTAATTTGCGGGCCGGATAATTGTAGATTATAAAAAGGGCTATTAGCGGCAGGAAAACAGAATGAATAATAATAACACCAATGATCACTATAAAAAACCCATGCTGTCGGTTGGATATGTGTCGAGAGCGAAGGCGACGGTAGAAACTTATCAGGAACTGGGATTTAATAGCGGTCTTGAGATACATCAGCAATTGATGACGGTGAAAAAATTATTTTGCCGGTGTCCGGCGGGATTATATCAAAATGGTGATGATTACGACGCCGAACTGATCCGACATATGCGTCCGACCCTGAGTGAATTGGGCGAATACGACGGCACGGCGTTGATGGAATTCAAAACTCGCAAGAATATTATCTATCGTATCAAGGATGAATCGGCTTGTACGTATGATATCGACGATACCCCGCCGTTCGCTATTGACAGGGAAGCCCTGGATAAAGCTATTGGCATCGCTTTACTTCTTGGTACCAATATTGTTGGGGAGTTACATATTACGCGTAAACAATACCTGGACGGATCAATTCCTACCGGATTTCAACGAACGGCAATTATCGGTATCGAAGGCGAGATTCCTCTTGGTGAAAAGAATATTCGTATTATTCAGCTGAGTCTGGAAGAGGATTCGTGCCGCGAGGTATTGGACGAAGGACATTGGCGGACATTCACGACCGATCGATTGGGGATACCGCTTATCGAAACCGTTACGGCGCCGGATATGAAAACACCCGATGAAGTAGCGCAGGCCGCTCATTATTTGCGGTATTTAGCCCGAAGCACCAACAATGTGCGCACCGGTATCGGAGCCGCTCGAGAAGACGTAAACGTCAGCGTGCGCGGCGGTACAAGGGTGGAGATTAAAGGCGTGGCTCATATTAAATGGATACCTGAGCTAACTCATAACGAAGCTTTTCGACAAAAAGCGCTTTTGATAATTAAAGATAAGCTTGCATCCTTAAAAATCGCGTCGGATGACTGGAAAATGTCGTTCGTTGATTTAATCCAAAACAATATCGTACCGTTAAAAGGTGTTTTGAATGACATCAGAAAAAAGAATTTACAGATAATCGGAATCAACCTCCCTGGATTTAAAGGCTTATTGTCGTTTTTCACTCAACCGGGGAAAAAGTTCGCGAATGAATTGAGCGATCGTTTGAAAGTAATCGCCTGCATCGAAAAGCCAAATATGATTCATTCGGAAGAGATTCCGGAATTATCCGGAAATGAAACGGTAAATAAAGCGGTGTGGGATAAATTGGCAAGTCATCTTGGGGCTGATGATAAGGACGCCCAGTTAATCCTTTGGGGTGACTCGGATGATATCAAAATGGCAATCGAGACTATCGAGGAGAGATGCCGTTTGGCTTTTAATGGAGTGCCCAATGAAACGAGAAAGGCATTAGCTGACGGTACGACTATTTTCGAACGAGTTTTGCCCGGTCCGGACAGGATGTACCCCGATACCGATTCTGCTCCGATACCTATAGAAGATGAGCATATTGAGAGAATTAAAAAGGATTTACCGGTTTCGGTTCGAGATAGGGTAAGGCAGTTGCGGGAATGGGATGTACCGGCAGATACATACGGTTATTTATTGCGAAGAAATCTCGTATGGCTGATTGAAAAGATTATTAAAGATTTTAATCTTCCACCCAGATATGTCGGAACCCTGTTCGGTCATACATTTCGGGGCGTTGAACGTAAAATCACACCATCGGCGGATTTTAATGATTACGCCATTTACGGCATGTTTAAGTTTATTAATTCTCAGGGATTAAATGTTGAAATCGCCGAAGTGATGCTCCCGGGATTATATGCTCATCCCAAGATGGTTTTCGATTCTATCTTAAACGTTATTGGTTATAAAATGTGCGAACGGGATTCTATTGTCAGCCTGATTCCGAATCTGATTAAAAAATTCGACTCTATAAAACGCAATAATTCAACGCGGGCGAAGCATGACTGGGTAATGGGGCATTTAAGAAAGATGGCTATAGGAAATGTAGCCCTCAAAGAAATCGCGATTGCGGTAGAAAAGGAGTGCGCGAAATGAGTGATATATTCAAAGGATACAAAGGCGCGGCTCTGGAGGCATTGAAAAAATTCAATATGCGAGTTTGGGGAGAGGCTACGATTGAGACTACTCGGGGAAATTTTTCGGGAATAATATTGCCCCGGGCGGAAAATGATGATGATCGGCATATCGTTTTGAAACTGGCGACCGGATATAATGTCGGGATTTCGGTAGATACAATAAAAACCATGCGGGAGACGGGATACAAGGAAGCTCATTATAAAATTCCGGAAAAGGAATTTCCGTATAGCGAAGGCAAGCCAAAAGTAAAGCTTTTCGGAACCGGCGGGACGATTGCGTCGAGGCTTGATTATCGGACCGGGGCGGTGATTCCGGCCTTTTCTCCGGGCGAATTGTACGGAGCCGTTCCGGAGCTGGCTGATATTTGTAATTTGAGCACCGAGAAGTTATTTGCCGTATTCAGCGAAAATATGGGATCCAGGCAGTATATCGCTCTGGCCAAAGCCATCGGTAAAGAGATTGAAAACGGCATTGACGGAATTGTTGTCGGTCACGGCACCGATACCATGCATCATACTGCGGCGGCCCTGTCATATATGGTACAAAATTCACCGGTCCCGATTGTTTTGGTGGGTTCTCAACGCTCATCCGACCGGCCGTCTTCGGATGCCGCTTTGAATTTAATGCACGCCGCCAAAACCGCCGGAGAATCGGATATTGCCGAGGTGGTCGTTAGTATGTTCGGACCAACTTCGGATCAATACGGACTATTGCATCGAGGAACGCGCGTTCGGAAAATGCATTCATCTTATCGTTCTACATTCAGAACGATTGGCGATATTCCTATCGCAACAGTCGATCGCGATAAAATAACACCTATTCGCAATGATTATAATCGCAGAAGAAAAGACAGAAATGTTAACGTCATGCCGGTTTTTGAAGAGCGCGTAACGATGGTTTATTATTATCCCAACATGCATCCCGATATAATTGATTCCCTGGTGGATAACGGTTATAAGGGGATCGTTATTGCCGGGACCGGATTAGGGCATGTCAATAAGCCGGTTTATCCGGCAATTGAGCGGGCTACCAAAGCCGGCGTCGCGATTTATATGACAGTGCAGACGCTGTGGGGTTATGTCCATATGTTCGTTTATGACACCGGACGCGACCTGATGAGTAAGGGAATAATTCCTACCGAAAATATGCTTCCTGAAGTAGCGTATATCAAACTTGGCTGGGCCATGGGGCAAACCGATGATCTGGAAGAAGTTAAAAAAATCATGTTATCGCCTATTTGCGGAGATATCACCGAGCGGGAACCTTATGACGGTTATTTAATATACCAGGGTGGTACCCCGGAAATACGAGATTTTTTGAAGTCGAATATTCGTTAGTGAAATTTATTCGGCCTGAGAAAAACTACTTAAATCTTAATGACACGCCGGTCGTTATTGAATAATCATTGAAATCGTAAAGGAGTTTATTCGAGTTATTATTGGAATGTTCAATATTGAATACCGGTTCGATTAAATATTCATGGTTTAATTTGACCGGTAACTGAACGCTAAAAAAGAAACGATTGACGATATCCTCTCGATGTTTGTCTTCGGTTCGTACTTCCCAATAGGTTCGATCATCACCCTGTTCGTTGTAACGATTGGAAGTAGTCAGGAATTGTTTATTCCAATAGCCGTAACCGGTGTTTATAATTAGTCTGCGTATCGCAAACGATTTAATATTAACCAACACGCTTTGACCTTCCCAGACGGTAGCCCAGGGAGATAAGTATCCGGTTGAAATATCCCACAGGAATCCGCCCCGGTAATTTTGGAAATTCTGAGCAGTGTAAGTTATACTTACGCCGTTTTTCTTGCCGAGCGAACGGGATAGGCGAGGCGAAAAATACAACAACCACAGGTTGTCTTTGGTATCCGGTATGTCTTTTATCCACATATCATCATAGGGAATAGGCTCGGGCAAATCGGGTCGGGATAACGGCCATCCGTCTCCTGTTAAATTGGCGTCTTTAAAAGAATAATTGGTCCGTCCGAACCCCGCCTCAAAATCAAAACTGGTTTGTCCCGGAAGAATAGCGTTCAATCCCAGAATAAAATCAAGATCACGCTTGTAATCGCTGTCGGTATTGATATAAACGGTGGAGCGATAAGATATTCCGCCTCGAATATAGAGGCGGGGATTGAGCTGATAGCCTGCGATTAATACTGCCCCGCCAAAATTATTATCGACTCCACTAAAATCATTATGATATTTTCGTCCGTTTATGTTGGCGTTAAGGTAAAGGGAAAATCGTGATTTTTCAGATAGGGGAATGTATGTGACGTTAATTCTGCCAAAAATATTACTCAGACCAATTGTTTCCCGGTAATAAGTTTGCCTTCCCGAAATAGATACTTTCAGTGAGGGAAGAGGAATATATTCAACTGTCGCGGAAGTTATTGAAAAAGCATCGTAGGTCGTACTGCTGTCCTGAAGCAGATTACTGCTTGATTTGGTACTGGCGGAAAAATCGAACGAAATTCGCGCCTGAACAGCCAGAGGAAAAAAAACAAAAATCGAAAGCAGAGCGGGGAGAATTGATGCTAAATACCGCATACGCCTCCCGCGCAGCCGCTGGCAATGTTACCCAGTCCAATACCGTTACCGACTCCGAATCCCTGACCGGATGTGAATCCTACTCGATGACTGGAATGGCACAGGACATGAAATTCGCGGGCGCCAAAAGCTTCACGATTATTTAAGTACAAATCAATGGAGGCATTATTATTTAGGGATTGATTTAATGATTGGCCAAGAATGCTCGGGGCAATTTTGTTTTCAGAGCTCTTCCTTTCAAAATCATCCGGGATGCCGTTTCCGTCATTGTCTCGGATATTATCGTTTATTCCATCACCGTCAAAATCGACATAATCCATATAAAGCGTTTCCACTGTATCTTCGGCATATATCGGGATTCCCATTTGAATTAGGCCAGTTACCATGATAACTATCAAAAACGACTTCATTAAAACATCCCGCGTCAATAATTCATTTTTGCTTCGTTAACGTATCCAATGCCTGCGGTTTTGGCAATACCTGTTCCAAAAAGAATCAGGGATTGGCTCGACACCAATCCCTGAATAGAAAAACAGATTTTTTTTATAAACAATGAGGCGGGTCGCCTTGTCTGAATATATGATTTATCAAAAAGACCGCGTCTCCCACATTAACACTATTATCGCAATTCGTGTCGGCCCTTCCCTCGGGATCGCTGGGAGGACCGCCTTTGAAGACATGATTGATTATATAAACAACGTCTCCAACGCTCACGCCGTCATCACTGTTGGCGTCACCACGATTGTAAACGGTTATTTGTTGATTCGGCGACCAATAACTCTCGGCATCCATTTCATCTTTAGCTTTGATACGATAATTATAACTCCCGGCCATATTCCAGGCGTGAGCCCCGTTCGCCTGTTGACCCGATGCTACCGGCCCCGTCCAATCGGAAACGTTGCCGTCGCCCCAGTCAAACTTATACCAAAGATCCTGCCCGTCAGGATCGGATGTCTGGGCTGCTATATCATAAGTTCCGTAAGTAATTCCGATGTCCGGTCCGGTTATATCCATCGGTCTTTCCGGTGTCTGGTTAATGAACTGGTTGTTGGTAACGGAGACAATTATTTCAAGATTCGATTCCCCAAGCCACTCAAGACTGACCGAAAGATCGATGTCATTAACTTCTCGCTGACCGGCTGTGTTAATATCAGATTGCATTGCTGACTGGCTTGTCCCGACAACAAAATCATGCCCCCCGTCAAAGAAAATAGTCGGTGTCCAATAAAGATTATACAGACCATTCATGTAATTGCTGGCGGCACTGTTCTTGTTCACGACGAAAGCTACGTGATAGATATAATATCCAGCGGATTCTATATTCTGTAACGCTGCACGAGCGTAGGGGCAGGTCGGTCACGTGGTGGCCGTACCCTCTTCGACAAGGACGGAGTGTGAATAGCTGCCACTTGGTCCATCTGTTCCTGTTTGACCGGGATAGGCGCCCGTAACGGCATCGGCGTAAAAGGCGTTAAACGGGCCATAGCCAGTTTGAGGATCAGAATTTTTGAAAACGCCGCTATCATTAAATACAGCGGCCACGACCTTAATATTGGCATAAAATATATCGCCATATCCGCGTAAGGCTCCGTTCCACACAATGGTATCCGTAAGACTGCTTTGATACGGCATTGATATCGTATCAAAAATGGCAAAACCGAGAAATCCATAATTATATGATGTGTAATTGTAGTCTCTCCAGCGCGAAATCGGTTCAACTATATAAACTCGAAGAGTACCTTCATAATCTGCGCTGAGTGATTTTTTTGACGGCGAATCTTTGGCAATAAGCACTTCTGTTGATTTATCCCTGGTTTCGTTGTAAGAAACTTCTGAGGCATACCGGGAGTCATCGGCAATCACGCCTCCACAGACAAGAAAAAATGAGAACATCGCGATAATGAATGTTCTTGCCATGATTTAATCTCCGAAAAGTATTTGCTCAATTTCTATTACGGCCCTTAATTTGGGCCGGCCTGATCTCTTTTTATGCGGATAATATACTATTTTAGTTCTCTTTAGCAAGATAAAAATATTCTTCAATCGGGCATATCTACGAGGGGAATAAGAGCTTACGATATTTCTCTCAATAGGGATACATTATATAAAATAAGAGTGAAATCGCGCCGAGAATCCACATGCCCGGTTTGATATCGCGGAATTTCCCGGCGAGAATCTTCACGAGCGGATAGGCCACAAATCCAGCCGTAATACCGATTCCAAGGTTAAAAGTGAAGCTCATGAGCGCAATTACACAAAAAGCCGGGATGAGTTCGCTAAGATCATTTACCGGAAGTCTCGTAACCGGAGTGAGCATTAAGAGTCCGACAAATATTAAAGCCGCTCCATAGGCGCAGGGTGGAATTGCGGTGAATAGGGGAGCGAAAAACAATGCCGATAAAAACAGCATGGCCGTGATTACCGATGCGAATCCCGAACGGCCTCCGGCTTCGATTCCGCTGGCCGACTCAAGAAACGTGCCGGTCGTGGTAGTTCCCAGTAATGAACCGGTAACGGTAGCCAGTGAATCGCATATCATCGGTTTTTCAATTTCCGGCAGATTTCCTTTCTCATCGAGAAGATTCGATTTATACGCCAAGCCCAACAATGTTCCGGTAGTGTCAACGAAATCCATCACGACTATAGTCAGGATTACTGAAAAGAATCCCCATTGTAAAGCCCCGGTAATGTCAAGTTTCAGGAATATCGGTTCAAGGCTGGGGGGCATGCTTATCCAGGTATCCGGGAGTTCGGCAATATCCAGGCTAAAAGCGGCGACCGACACAAGAATAATGCCTATCAGCATCGCACCGGGTATTCTGTGCAGGGATAAAAAGCCGATTAATAGAAACGCGATAATGGCCAGAAGAATCGATATCGTGGATAAATCACCAACATGAACCGGTGCGCCCTGAACGCCCAAAGTCACGATACCGGTTTGGTTAAGGCCTATGAAAGTGAGGAAAAGCCCAATTCCCACCGCAAAAGAGATTTTTAATGAATTGGGAATAGAGCGAGCTAACCAGCCTCTAATTCCAAGGATACTTAACAAAGTGAAGATAACGCCGCCAATAAATACGGCCCCGAGGGCGGTCTGCCAACTATAACCGAGAATGTTTACGACGGTAATGGCGATAAAGGCGTTTTCACCCATATAGGGAGCGATCGCAAACGGCCGCCGTGCATAGACGCCCATCGCCAGAGTTCCCAGACATGCGCTGAGGATCGTAGCCACCATTGAGGGGCCAAAAGGGATACCGGCTGCCTCGAGAATTTTGGGATTAACGATAATAATATAGGCCATTGTAATAAATGTCGTTGCCCCGCCGATGATTTCATTTTTGTAATTGGTTTCGAGCTCATCGAATTTGAAGTATGATTTTATAAAATCCATTTGATATCCCCGCTATCACTATCAATAATTAAAATAGATATGAGCTCTATATCAAGCATTAAAAAAGGTCGGTATGGCCGACCCTTAAGTATTGCTTTAACTAATGCGCCTATAACGTTACCGGCATTCCCATTGCCGGCCACACGAATCTCACAAAAAGAGCTATGACAATCATTAGTAAGATGCTGGCCGGGATACCATAGTTGAAAAATTCTCCGCTGGTAAATTGCTTGCTTTCATAGGCGATTGCGTTAGGTGCGGCTCCAACGAGAAGTAAGAAAGGCATTCCGGCCGCTACCAGGGAAGCGAATAGGACGACTTCCGGGGCGACGCCGAGATAAGGCGCCACGGTCAGGGCGACCGGCATGGTAATAGCGATGGCGGCGACGTTCATGATTAGATTTGTCATTATCAATACAAAGAACGCTATGCCTATGACAAAAGCGAACCATCCCAAGTCCTGAAGGATAACGAGCCATTGAATAGCGAGCCATTCGGCGGCTCCGGTTTGCCACAGACAAAAACCGATACTCATAGCTCCGCCAAACAGCAGCACGATATTCCAGGGGATTTCTTCAAGATCATCAATAGTTAATATTTTGAAGAGGAAAAAGAGGGCCGTGGATGTCAGGATAATGGCGCTTTTGTCAACATTTTCAAGTCCGGGTATAAATTTCCGAACGCTGATAGTAAGAATTGTCAGTCCCACGATCACCAGTGTTAGTTTCTCGGTACGGGTAATTTTGCCCAAGTGCTTATTTAGATTCACGGCTCGTTCCCGAAGGCCGGGGATAGTTTTTTGTTCCGGTTTCAGGAATATCATAAAAAATCCCCATAGCAGAAAGACCATGAGAGCGCCGATGGGAAGCATATAATATGTTAACTGGAAAAAGGTAATTTCGTAGCCGGTAATATCGCGAAAAAATCCGATGGCCACCGCTCCACGGGCGGCGCCCAACAGGGTGATGATACTTCCCGCGCCAGCGACAAAAGCCATGCCCATGAATAGGCCTTTGCCGAATTTGGTAGGTCGGTTACTATCGTCGTATAGAGCGTAAATAGCCATCAACAGCGGATAGATGGCGGCGGCGACGGCAGTATGGGCCATGATTAAAGTCAGAGCGGCCGTCATAACAAAAGTGCCCAGGTATATCATGCTCGTTTTTTCACCAACTACCAATAGCATTTTGTAGGCCATCCTCTTGGTCAGGCCGGATCGCGTAAAGGCCATCCCTATAACCACCGAACCGATGATAAACCAAACCGACGGGTCCATAAAATCTTTAAAGGCGACTTTGGCGGATCTTATCAAAAAGATTGCCTGAACAACCCCGATCACGATACTGGTAATACCGATAGGTATGACTTCGAAAACCCACCAGGTGGCGGCGAGCAAAAACAAACCCAAAGCGGCTTTGCCTTCACGAGACAAAACGAATTGTTCTCCCTGGGGACTGACGGCATTGGGCCAGTCGGGTGACATATATATTGCGGTAAAGAGAATTATTCCCAGAGCGATAAAAGCAAGGCGCCGGTAATCTATTCGGCGAGCAACACCGACGACGTGAATGTCTGGCGGCGCTTCGGGCAGGCCTGCGCCCAGGGGCGCTCTTCCTTTTGGTTTCAACTCGTCATTCATGGCAGCTCCTGCGAGATTACGTTATTGAACGTTCGGTGCCTCTACAACAAAATATTCGCAATTTCGTGAAATACATCAACGCTGCGGACAACACCAACCACATTGGAATCTTTGAGAACCGGTAACATCGTCATTTCGTGACTGACCATTTTGTAAATTACTTTGGCCAGGTGATCCTCGAAATGAACGGTCGCCACTATCGGCTGCATCACTTCGCTGACCTGCTGCTCAGCTTGTTCCTGCATGGCTTTGGCCACTTTGCCGGTAGATAAATCGACCAGGTCGGGATCGATTGCGACGTCAAATAATTGGCCCCGTTTAGGGGCGGCCATAGTTCTCAAAAATTTCGGTTCCAGACCGCGAAAGATATCTCTCCGACGGACAATTCCGAGTAATTGATATTTTTCGTCAAATACCAGCAGGGCCCGCGGAAGAGATGTGCGGTCTTTGTGAGTCAATTCGGATTTCTCCAGTTCCGCAACCGCCTGCCTGAGTGTGAACCAGTAGGGAATATGGGGGTAATTTTCAAGGGGAATCATAATTTCCCCGGCGCGTTTAGATATCATTGCGCACTCCTGTTTTTAAGTTCTCTCAGTATATAAAGAAGCGTAAGAAAACAATCCGCTCGGGTGATACGGGTTTTACTTTTGTTGTCCCACATAAAAAAGCTTTCTCCCATTAAGCGACCAATATAGCAAGTCGTATGATGCAGGTCAACAAAGATTGGAGGGTGGTTTTTGGCAGAATAATTAAATTTCTTTTGGGCAGAGGTTGCTTTTAGATAAATTTTATTTATGTTGTAACTATTTGAAGACGGGAGTTATTTCGGGGAGGTTTAATTTGCGAGTGAATTCGAGCGGGGGCTCTGGCAGAATAACATTTTCATTGTTAATCTTATGGGGAATTATTTTTGCGCTATCCATTGATACTATTGCTGACGAAAGTGAAGAAGACTCACTGGCGATTAATCAGTTAACAAAAGATATTTCATCTCTTCCGGTACGTACACTGGAGGATATTCTCCTTTTGCAGAACGGAGTTGTTGGCGTTCCTTCCACAGGATTGAATCGGGATGAACTTCATATTCGAGGGGCGCGGCATACTCATTTCGGGTATTATTTGAATGGCGTACCGGTTCGCAATGAGCTTTTGGGGGACCTTACCGCGACAATAAGTCCGCATGTGATCGGTTCAATGAGTCTGATGACGGGAGGAATATCGGCTGAATACGGCAACGTCAACGCCGGATTTGTCAGCATCGAATCTCCTATGGGCGGGGAGACTATAGGCGGCATGGTCGAATCAATGTCAGATAATTTGGGCGGAGGAGGATATGACCGCAACTGGTACACGGTTAGTTTGAACGGACCTCTTACAAAATCAAAAAATGTCAGGTTCTGGGGACTTATCGAACGGCGGTTTATGGCTGACCGCAGTCCTTCGGTGATGACCGAAAAATTCTCGCCGAGCGGAGATAAGCGTTTGCCCAATAATTGGCAGAATGGCTGGTCATATCATGGCCGCATTGATTATTTCCCGACATCGGATATTCACGTTACCGCGACTGCGGATATAATGCAGGATGAGTGGCAGGAATACCGGCCTGAGTTTTTGCTCCAACCTCAGCATACTCCCCGATACGAAGATGACAATAAGAGTTATTCGATAAAACTGTCGCATTGCCTGAATGAATCGACGGAATATTCGGTGCAGGGATATCGTTTTGTCAGCGAACGGTTTTGCGGCGATGGTGTGATATATGATGATTATGCGTCATATTATAGAACGTTAGATTTTATGCTGAACGATACGCTGCGATCTGTAGAATTGGCCAATCCTTATGCCGACATTTTTCTTCTTTTCAGGGAGGGCGATACAATATTCGTCGGTGAATTGTATCCCGATTATTCTGGTACTCCGGTAGATACATTGCTGGGATTTTTCCCCTCTTACTGGGAAGACTTTCTGCGCCATAAAACCACTCATACTGGGCTAAAAGGTTCCTTTGAACGGCATATGAATTCCTGGAATACAGCTAAGATTGGGTTTGAATATAATCGCTACTCGGTCCGGTATTTTAATAATTTAAATGCTACGCAAGATCAGGAATCAATATCAACTATGCATAGAATTAATCGCTACGGGTATGATGTTTATGGCAATGAAATTAATGAATTGAGTTATGTCAACGAAATGAAGAAACCTCTAAATCTAGCGCTATACATTGAAAATAAAATCATAATAAAAAACTTCTATGCCAACCTAGGGATTCGAACGGATTATTATGATTATAATTCGTACTCAATGCTAGATCCCGAAAGGCCCTTTGACCCAAGTGGCACCGACTATCATTTGTTGGACGAAGATGATTTTTATAAAACAAAAAGCGTAACAAAGATATCGCCTCGATTTATGATAGGATATTCCATATCTGAGAAATTGCATCCACGGTTCTATTATGCCATTCGGTATCAGCGACCGGAATATGGTAATTTATATTTGGGATTGGATTTTTTGTGGCGGAGAGTATTAGCGGGTTCATATTATCCATTTGTAAATCCAAATTTAAAATCGTGGAAGATTACTGAACGAGGGTTGGAGATTACATATTATATCAGACCCGAAATTATGGTAAAGTGTTTGGGATATTGGAATAGGTTTTTTAATGAAATTGCATATTTGCATCAAGCGCCAGCTGTACCCAATGTCTATGATTTTGTATCCAATACTGACAATTCAATTCATGCTACTTCAAAAGGAATTGATTTCTCTGCTTCTATAAAGGTGTCGTGGGGTTTTCGTATAAATATTGGCTATTCATATAGTAAATTGGAAGGGCCAAAATCTTTTGCCAAATTGACAGAAAATGTTGCTTGGAAAAATCCCGCGTCTACACCAATCCAAACAATTCTTCTTGATTATGATTCACGGCATAATTTAAATGCAATTATAAGCCTAAAAACCCATAATAATGAAGGTTTAAAAATTGGAAACTCACAGCCGTTTGAGAATTCTCAATTGACTGTAGCCATTCAGTACAATAGCGGGACTCCTTATACACCAATGTTACCGTACGATGCGGTGGGATTCACTAACATATGGATTCAACCAACCGATCAAATGAACTCTGAGAATAAACCCAGTCAATATTATATTGACATGAAACTGGAAAAAACATTCAAACTCTGGGATATTGAGATGACGCCGTTTGTGCTTGTGAAAAATCTCTTCAGTCGGGAAAACATCGTTCATGTCTATAGCGGAACCGGTGAGCCGAATAATACCGGGTATTTATCAACCGATGAGGGAATAGAACGGGCCGAAATAGACTGGATAATTGACTCATCTACGGGGCTTACTTATGGTGAAGAATTCGTTTATCGTTATAATCTGAAACAAAGAAATCCTTTAAATTACGGTCAGCCAAGGATTATATATTTTGGATTGAGAACTTCGTTTTAGATAATAACTCAAATAGAAAATCAAAATAAAAAATACTAAACCGGGTGATATTTGTTGAATATCGCCCCATTTTTTTTAGTATATCTACTAATCAAATCGCCGGAAAGAAACAAATTAGTAGCCTCGGCGTAAAGTACTTTGAGCGGGCGAGTATTTATTGATATAAAATTGAAAGTTGATGCGGAGGATGAATTCTATGATAAAGGTTGAACGGGTATCGAGATCATTCGGGGAATTGAAAGCGGTCGATGAATTATCTTTTGAAGTTTCAAAAGGTGAGATATTCGCCCTTCTGGGTCCCAACGGAGCCGGGAAAACGACGACGATTAAGATGATTCTGAGCATGCTTAAGCCCGATGCCGGCGAAATTATATTCGACGGCGAAAAGATTTCGGCGGAAGATAATTCTTACAAGGCTAAAATTGGATACGTTCCGGAAAGCTGCGCCCTATATGAAAATCTGACAGGTTACGAATATCTCGAATTTATCGGCAATCTGCATCACCTCCCGGAAGAAGAAATTCATCAAAAAGCTGACAGGCTTTTGGAAGCTCTTGATCTGGGGGAGTCATCCCATAAATTAATTCGCGAATATTCGAAGGGGATGAAGCAAAAAATCTTAATTATTTCGGCGATGCTTCATGATCCGGATGTGATTATTCTCGATGAACCTTTTTCGGGACTCGATGCCAACGCTGTTTCAATATTCAAAGAAATTCTCCGCCATCAAGCCAGGCAAGGAAAGGCCCTGATATTTTGCTCGCATATACTTGAGGTTGTGGAGCGTCTGGTTGATAGAATTTTAATTGTCAAGGACGGCAAAGAGTTGGCCGCGGGAACGCCGGAAGAGATAATCAAGCAAACGGGGCATGAAAGCCTCGACCGAGCCTTCAACGTGTTAACGGGGATAAAAGATATTGATAGCCGAGCCAAAGACATTATGAACATCATATCCAATTCCAACGACAACCATGCAAAATAACAGTCCGACATCGCGAAAATTAAATAAGCATCAATTCTGGGTTTTGTTCAAAACGGGATTGAAGCTTGATTGGCGTGGGGCAAGTAATCCTTTTGTCGGTTACGGCACGGGAAAGCAAAACAAAAGCGTTCCGGGTATGCTGGTCGTTTTAGGTTTAACCGGTTTGATGTCCTTGTTTATGGGTATTGTATTTTTGCGGACGCCTGATTATTTTTCGGGATTGGTTATTTCCGCCTCGGGGATGATGTTTCTGATCGGCCTTCAGATACTTATGGATTTTGGTAATATCGTTGTCGCTCCCGATGATTACAATATCATCGCTCCTAAGCCGGTTAACTCAAAAACATTTTATTATAGCAAACTATGCCATTTGGTGGCATACATCACAATGCTGTCTCTGGCGGCGTCGATTATACCGGCCATATTTGCTTTTTTAAGGTTTGGAATCTGGTGGCATGTGATCGTCCTGATTTTAAATTTTTGGCTTTCGGTCTTCTTCATGTCGATTTTAATGATGATTGCTTATACTCTGGTTTTGAAATTTGTGGATCGGCGCCGTCTCGAACGGATGCTGGGATATATGCAAACGGTAATGGTGCTTTTCGTATCGCTGTCGTGGATCACGATGATGACGAACATGAGCGGAAATGAAGAGTTCCGTCATTTGGATATTCTTGGATTTATGCAGGGAAATATAAAATATTTTCCTTCTTACTGGTTCGCCGCACCGGTTATTATGCTCATCGATGGATGGTCAATAGGCAATTTTCTCTGGAGCCTACCCGGATATGGAATGCTCCTGGTTCTTACACCGATAGCTCTTTCTTATTTATCAATAACCTACGCCGAATCGATTGGCCGCGCTGAATGGACTAAATCTGTAGAGGAACCAAAAGCAAGAAGAAAATCACGAGTCGGCTGGCTGAGAAAAGTATTGACCCATGAAGATTTGGCGATCCTGTCCCTTACCCGGGCTAATTATAAGCATGATATAAAATTCCGGCTGGGAATCCTGTCGGCCGTCTGGATTCCAATAATTTATCTGCTTTTGGGGTTAGTGTTGCATGGAGGGGAAACGTCGGACCTATTTGCCGTGGATAAGAACAGAGCCAACATGCTGCATATACTGTTTACCCTGGCCATGGGACTATTGCCCTTTTTGATTGGTTCGGCAATAGTGGGTTCCAAAGACTGGCAGGCTTCGTGGGTATTTTTTTCAATTCCGGTTGATCGGATGAAACTCGTTAATTCAGTTTCTCATTTGGTTATGCTGGTTTCGATTTTACCGCTGGCTATATTGGAATATGCGATTTACATAATATTGATTGGGAATCCCTTTCATGCTTTTCTGCATACTATCAATCTGGTTGCATACGGATTATGCGCTTTGGCCTTTCTCAATCTAATAGTCGTAGAGCTTCCCTTTTCGTCGAAACCCGCTTCAGGAGGTTTGATAGGTTCCGTTATGGGACCGTTTATGATTTGGCTTATCGGTTCAACCGTTCCATTAATAATCTTTATCAGAGTAGGTTACGCCAATTATTTAAACTGGTTCTTTATATTGATTGGTTTAATGGTCTTACGACAAATTCTGGTTTATTTAAGAAGCCGCAGAGTTAGAAAGAAAATATTGGCATGGCAGTTTTTGGGCTAAGAAGTAGTCTAACTAATTAAGAGACTGATTGAATGTCGAAACAATTTTTAGACAGACATCAACTGAAAGCAATGCTGCGAGTATCTTTGAAACTCGATTGGCGGGGCGGGACCAATCCGTTTAATGCCATTCGTAAATCAAAGAAAAAAAGAAAAATCCCCGGCATGGTGTACCTGTTAATCGTCAATGGTTTTATATCACTATATTTGGGATTATTGGTTGTTTCCATTCCTGATTTCTTCAGCAGCCTGGTATTGGCTTCAACGGGAGTGATGATATTTATTTCGCTTCAGGTGTTACTGGAATTTAGCAATATTATTATTTCACCGACCGATCATGCCGTACTGGCGCCACATCCGGTAAACTCCAAAACGTTTTTTACGGCAAAACTGACGCATCTTTTGATATACGTTACGATGTTATCTCTGACGGTATCAGTGATTCCGACCATATTCGCGGCTTTCCGGCATGGAATTTTTCCCGAAGTGCCGGTGATATTGATTCAGTTCTGGACCTGTACCGTATTTTCCGCCTTGGTGATGATGAATTTATATACCTGGATCATAAAGATAGTGCATAAAAAGAAACTTGAGCGTTGGATAGGTTATTTTCATATGATCATGCTTTTAAGCGTGTATTTGGGCATGAATATTATCCCACGAATGGTTAAAAAATTTGAAGCCGGTTTTGATATCAATACAATTCCGTGGATAAAGTTTTTGCCGTCTTTTTGGTTCGCGGGCCTGTATAAGATAATTTTTCAGAATTGGGATTGGAATTTGTTCGGACTGGGAATTCTGGCAGTGATTCTTACTCTGATTATAGCGAAGTTCGCCTTTTCTTATTTATCACTAACCTATGCCGAATCATTATCCGACAGTAGATGGGAATCGACCGATGCTTCTTCGGGAAAAAAAATTGGAATATTGGGGAAATATATATTGCGAGTATCTCATTTTGAAGATAAAGCCTTACTTAAATTGACCCGTGCAAATTTCAAGCATGACGTTCAATTCCGGATGGGGATTTTAGGATTTCTCCCTTTGATAATTTTTTATATGATCCTGAGTTATATCATTGCCGGAACGAACGTCAAGGATCCTTTTAATCCTCTCCCGGAAACCCAGGGCATGACAACCGCTTTATTTTGCTTTGTGGCAGTTATCGCGCCGGGCATGATTTTATCGATTTTTACGGTTTCGAAAGAATGGCGGGCGTCGTGGATATTTTTTAGCACTCCACTTGATCGTTTACGCCTGATTTTATCCATGGGGCGTATCGCGGCGACGATTACGATTATCCCGGTCGCGATAATTATGCTTATTCTGTACACAATTATGTTGGGGAATTTATTGCATGCCTTACTGATGACGATTGCATTGACATTGATTTCACTCACGAGTCTTTCAATGTCACAGGTATTCAGCATCAAGCCGCCTTTTGCCAGCGAAAGCGCGGTCGGTAGCGAAATGGGTAAGTTTATGCAATCGTTATTGACCAGCCTTTTGATTTTTGGCGGGCCCATTGCCTGGATATCAATAAAGGGATTTGAAGAATATTGGCATTGGGGGGTATTGGTCGGTTGCTTTGCGGTTATCAACTGGCTGATATCCCATGGTCGGAATCGTCGTATCAGAAAGTTCTATACCGAGTGGGAATTTATAGATTGATAAGTTTTTGTCACTTCTCGAATTGGAAACTAATTTCTGTCATTCCCTTGCCAAAGCTGAAAATAATTCGTATTTAACAACAATAAATTCTCACAAAATCGCACACTTGTTCAAATGGAGGTGTAATGAGGCAATTAAAGTTTATGAGCGTAATTGCGATGTTTTGCCTTTGTCTCCCTGGAAGTATTTTGTCGGCGGCTGAAGAGTACGCATATCGTGCCCCGGAGGCTGTCAGTGCTGAACTTCAGAAAATCGCCAGGGATAATAAGGATGTGGCTGAATTGCACAATCTGGCCGTGACACCAGGGGGCCGAGATTTTCTATTATTGGAATTAAATGCGGACAAGAAAACAAAACCGGCAATTTTGGTAGTCGCGAATATGGAAGCGAATTATCCGATCGCAACCGAGGCGGCCGTCAAATTGAGCGAGTTACTGGTTGGGGATTGGAAAGAAGAACTAAACGCTCATGCCTGGTATATAGTGGCAATGGGTAATCCCGACGGTTATGCCAGTTTCTTTGACAATCCTCGTTATACCAATTTCCAGAATGCCAAACCATTTAACGATGATAAGGATGATGCGACTAACGAGGACGGCCCCGAGGATTTGAATGGTGATGGATTTATTACGAAAATGCGCCAGAAACATCCGGAGGGCAGATGGATTCCGGTTTCGAGCAATCCGCTGTTCATGAAGAAAGCAAAGGGGGAAAAGGGTGAAATCGGCATGTACCGTTTATTTCCTGAAGGTTTGGATAATGACAAAGACGGTAAAATAAATGAGGATGGGCCGGGAGGCGTCAACCCGGGGCATAATTTCCCGCATAAATTCCAACATTATACCAAGACCGACGGTTTTTTCGCAGCCTCCGAAGCCGAGACGCGCGCAATACTGAGATTCGCTTTTGATCATCCTGAAATAGCGATGGTAATTGTCCTGGGTCGAAGCAACACACTTCATGCCGTTCCGGTCAGTTCCAATCGGACTGAAGCTGCCGGAGGGAAGCATAAATTGCCGGGATGGATGGCTCGCCGAGTGGGGGTCGATCCGGAACAAAAATACGAAATGGCTGAAATAGTCGAGATGGCAAAGTCGGCTTTTGGAGATGATGATATGACCGAGGATGATGTCGTGCGGTTTCTTGGTTTGGGAGCGGCGGTTAATCCCAATAAAAACGATATTCCATATTGGAAAGAGATTACTAAGAAGTATGAAGATTTTCTCAAAGAGGCTGAGCTTGACGCCAAGAGTTTGGATAAGCCAAAGTTCTCCAATGGTAGCGTCGAAGAATGGGCTTATTACCAGTATGGGGTGCCGACGTTCTGTATGGATTTCTGGACTTTGCTTAAACCCGAAAAGAAAAAGGATGAGGCCGACAGCGGCGCGATAACTCCCGATGATATCGAAGAGATGTCGAATGAGGAATTTATCGAGTTGGGCGAAGAGAAGATATCGGAAATTCTTGAGAAAGCAGGCGCTCCGGATCAATATTCGGCTGAAAGAATCATCAAGGGATTGGAAAGCGGCCGGATGGATACCAAACGAATGGCTAAAATGCTTAGCCGGATGAAAAAGGATGATGATGATGATGACGGCGGTTCCGATACTGAAGAAGCTCTTTATGCTCTTAATCCAGACGCTTTTGTTGCCTGGACCGAATATGACCATCCGACGCTGGGTAAAGTGGAAATAGGGGGAATGATTCCTTATTCGACCGTTCTACCTCCGGCTGACAAGGTAGATGAGCTTATTGCCAGGCAACTGCCTTTCTTACGAAAATTGGCGTCGATGACACCTTCGATTAAGATTGAAAAGGTGGATATCGAAAAATTGTCATCCGAGGTTTGGAAAGTTGAGGCATGGGTCGTCAATAACGGTTTTTTGCCTTATCCAACCTATCAAGGCAAACGCTGCGGCCGCCCGATTCCGGTGGTGGTTACTATCAATAATAAAGATATTGAATTGCTGCAGGGGAAAGCTCGCACCGGATTGGATATAATGGCCGGTTCTGGCGGTTATGAAAAGGTAAGGTGGGTTATCAAGGCGCCCGGCGGAAAGAGTATTGCATTGAAAGCATCGGGACCCAGCCTCGGCGAAGATTCCCGGTCGATAACCCTGAAAGGAGGCGCCCAATGATTTCGAAATTATTGAGGATATTACTTATATGCGGCGCTGTTTCTCTCTTGGCCTCCGCGGGAATAGCCGGAAAGGTCGATTTATCTTTTGATCATTATAATGACGCGGCAGGGATTTATGATGCCCTAAAGCAGCTAAATAAGGCCTACCCTGATTTTACCGAGCTGCGCTCGATAGGCAAAAGTGAAGAAGGGCGCGATATATGGCTGTTTACAATTAACAATTCCAAAACCGGTAATGATCTGGAAAAACCGGCCGTGTATGTTGACGGCGCTATTCACGGGAATGAAATACAGGCTACAGAAGTATGCTTATACCTCGCCTGGTATCTACTTGATTCTTACGGTTCTAATGAAGTCATCACGGAACTGGTCGACTCCAGAGTCTTTTATATCGTTCCCATTGTCAATGTGGATAATCGCGAACGGCTGATGTCTCAACATAAGAATTATGGTATTGGCCGAAGCGCTATCGTACCCTACGACGATGATCGCGATGGGCTGGCGGATGAGGATGATTATGACGATCTCGACGGTGACGGTGAAATTCTCCGGATGCGGATTCGCGATCCCCAGGGGAATTGGAAAACACATCCCGATGATCCCCGAGTTATGGTGCGTATTAAGCCCGGGGAAAAGGGCGAATGGCGCCGGCTTGGCCGGGAAGGAATCGATAATGATGGCGATGGACGCATCAATGAGGACACGCCCGGATATCTTGATATGAATCGCAATTATGGCTTCAAATGGCAGCCGCCGTATGTTCAGGGCGGCGCCGGTGATTTTCCCATGTCGGCCAAACCAAATGAAGCTATCACAAATTTTATTTTGACCAGACCAAATATCTGTTTTGACTTTGCCTTTCATAACTCCGGCGGGATGTGGGTACGCGGTCCCGGTTCCAAACTGGCGGGGATGTATTCGCCGCGCGACGTTGCCGTTTATGATTATCTGGGAGGAGAAGGCGAGAAAATTGTTCCCGGGTATCGTTATATCATAGGTAGTGTGGATATGTATACAACCCATGGTGATTTTGATGAATTTATGTATTCGGGATTTGGTATCTTTGGTTTTGTGGGCGAACTTTATATGGGCGGCGAACAAATGACATATCGCCCAATTGAAGTGCAAAAAGAAACTCCGGATTACTGGGGTAGTACTTACGAGACGAATCGGGATCGGGAGAAATTACTTTTCAGCGACCGGGTTTATCAGGGGAATTTATTTAAGGAATGGAAGAAATTCGATCATCCGCAATTTGGTGAAATTGAAATCGGTGGTTGGAGAACTTATGCCAGTCGTATCACGCCGCCTTTTCAATTATTGGAACAGGCGCATAGAAATGCGGCTATGGTTATTTTCACGGCTCAGAATACACCTGAAATTTCGCTTGAATTGATTGACGTTAAGGATTTAGGTGATGGCTTGAAGCGTGTGCGAGTGGCCGTCAATAATGCCAAGGCCATTCCGACTTTGTCGAATAAGGCAATGAGAAGCAATCTGGCTCGCAAGGATATTTTCAAGATAGAGGGTCGGGGTGTTGAAATCGTAGCCGGCGGATTCGTTTCCGACTTACTTTACGATCGAGTCAATTATGTCGATCATCGTCCCTGGATACTGTTTTCCAATGTTCCGTCGTTTGGCACTCGGAATATTGAATGGATTGTCAAGGGCAACGGGAAAATTACGGTGACATTTGACGCCGTAAAGGCCAGGAATCAAACTCTGAATATTGATTTGTAAAATAGAATAATTTCAGGAAAAGGCGGATTAGTACCCGCCTTTTTTTATTTTTCAGTCGCTAAAGATGCAGCTGATATACCTGCCAAATATCCGGTGGAGAAGGCGGCCTGCAAATTATAGCCGCCGGTTTCTCCGTCAAGATCGAGAATCTCACCGCAAAAATACAAATTACTTATTATTCGCGATTTCATTGTTAGCGGATTAATTTCTTTGAGAGCAATTCCACCAGCTGTTACAATCGCTTCATCGTAGGATTTGTGACCGGAAACCTTGAGGCGAAAATCTTTCAGAAGTGTTCTTAATCGTTTTCTCTCTTCGACCGTTATTTGTTGAATTGTCTTATCGGAATCGATATTTGTCAATTCACAAAATGGGGAGATGAGTTTTTGAGGCAGTAACCCCTTAAGCATATTCTGGAAGTGTTTTTTACTGCCTTGCTTAATATCACGTAATAGACGATTGTCTAATTTCTTTTCATCAAGAGCCGGCTTAAGGTCGATTGATATTTCAATCTCTTTTTTATCCCGCAGAGCATCAACAATATATTTACTCAATGATAGAATTATCGGGCCGGACACGCCGTAATGCGTAAAAATCATTTCTCCGAATTTTGAATATTTTTTTCGGCCGTCAATATAAACCGAAACGGATATGTTTTTTAAACTCAGGCCCTGCAAACGCGCGGCCGTATTGCCTTTAGTTTCGATAGGCACGAGAGCGGGACGAAGCGGAACGATTGTATGTCCGGCCGACGCGGCGAAGTCATACCCATCGCCGGTAGAGCCTGTTGCCGGATAAGATTTGCCGCCGGTGGCCACTATTATAGCGTCGGCAAGCATATCTGTCTTACCGGAAACACCAATGGCACGATGGCCCTTAATAATAATTTCGTTTATGGGATATTTCTTTTTTATTACGGCGCCTTTAGATTTTACCCATTCGGTCAGGGCGTCAACAACTTGTCGGGCGTCATTTCCGGCGGGGAAGACTCGGCCACCTCTTTCGGTTTGAACGACAACGTTTAATTCGGTCAGGAGTTTTATCAGATCATAAGAAAAAAAACGGGCGAAAGCCTGACGCAGAAATTTCCCGTTTTTTCCAAAATGTGAAATGAAATCAGGTATATCGGCGATATTGGTCAGGTTGCATCGGCCTTTACCGGTAATGCGAAGCTTACGCCCCGGGCGATGCATTTTTTCCAGCACGACAACATCCGCGCCAGACGAGGCCGCGGTTCCAGCGGCCAATAGACCCGATGCCCCGGCACCGATAATAATAATTTTTCGACGATCCATATATCAGGGAGCGATCAGGTTTTTGAAATCCAGGTTGTCTCTTAGCGCGTCAAGATCGCCGTCCACGACCATCTGCTTTTTCAATTTGGGATTTTGCTCCAGCGCGGTCTTCAAAGCCTTCAAGGCCCCTTCGGTATCTCCTGCGGCAAGTCGAATAACGGCCAAATCATAAAATACTTCGGCATAGGCCGGATCATATTTTGCGGCTCTTTCCATCGGGGGGAGGGCATCGTCAAATCTCTTTTCTGAAAACGCGGTCCAGGCGACATTCCAGTCATAATTCATTTCCGCCATTTGCAGGAGGCGCCCCAATTCTTTAAACGGTTCCGGATGATCGTCAACCCTGATGTCAATGGCGTTGTCAATATATCCGCCGTACCCGGCGCCTTCTTTGGCGATGTACATCGCCGCCGATTGTTTGCCCCGGGAATCCCCGCCGGCTTCATTACCGGCAACCAATGCGGCATACATGCGGGAGGCCAGGGTTCCTGCGGTTTCCAAAAATGCTTTTTCCATGTCCAAAACGACATCCTCGCCGGTAAGAATGTTGCCCTGAACGGCATAGTTAAGGCCATTTCTTCCCCCAGCCCAGAAAAGACAATTTTCCCCGGTGTAGGTAGCTGATTTGCCATCGGGGGATACGATTCCGACCTGACGCTGGGTCGGATTATCATCATCTTTAAGCAGGATTTCCATGGTCTGATTCGGAGTGAACCCCAATCCCAGCAATTCCAGTCCTTTGTATCCGAACGAGGTGTTAGCGTAAGATTGCGTGGCGACCGCTCCGATGTTGGCTTTGGCCCAGGGTACGACGCTGCCGACAGCAAAGAATTTAGATGCCACGGCGACGCCGATTTCGCCGGTGGCGGGATCACAGGCGACTATGGAAAAAGTTGAAACCGATTGAGGCAATTCTATCGCGTTCCTGCTCTCTTCGGCCAGAATAAGACCATTGAATATGATTGCCAAAAACAAGGCGCATAAAATATATATTACTGTTGTTTTGATTTTTTGAGCTCCATTTATCATGATAACCTCCAATCATAATTAATATCTTTTTTCACTATTGTCCGGTTAAAATAGCGATAATTGTGATACGGGTCAATAACAGATAGTAACACATGGTTATCCAGATTTGGATCAGAACAGCATTGGGGGGTGTTCCTAAAAATGATTTGATTTTCAGGTTTTGCTTGATCCATTTGAAGAACAATTCTATCGGCCATCGCGATTTATAAATATCAGCATGACGTTTCGTGACAGATGGGCTGTGAAATTCGATCCACCTCAAGCGATTGATCATCTGGCCGGATAACCTGATCAGAACTCGACTTCGTACGAAACCCCTAGCGAGGGCAAGATTCCGAACCAGAAATCTTCCGGTTCAACAAGCAATACTGCGTCATCGCCTTCACCGCTAACTAAGTAGCTGTAGCCACGGACGTTTTCCCGCGCGTAGACATTCAGTACTTCCAGGAACATATTGAGTCGACCTCCAGCCAGATCGAAAAACCGGTTGAGTCGGAAATCAAGTCGATGGAACGGCTCGAACCGAGCATTCCATTCCTTATCAGGCACTATGTAGTTGATCACCGTACCCGGTGAGATCTCTACGCGCTCCAGATGAAGACTGGTGTAAGGCCACCCGGTGTGATACTGGAAGGCCAGGTTTAGCTGCCATGACGGTCCGGGCCTGTAGATCAGATCCAAATAGAACGTGTTGCGCACGTCACGAGGCGACTTCAGGACCTGATCATAAGTATCCTCGACTCCGGTTCGCGGAAAGTAGATGGACCGAACACTGTCTTCAACTTTGGCATGGGCATAGCTGACGTACCAGGAAAGCCTACTACCAATATCGCGTTTGAGGTAAATCTCAATTCCTCGGGCGGTGCTACTTTCCCGCATGACTGCCTGCCGATCGTATCTGCGCTCCGGAAACCGCTCATGGCTGCTCAGCGAATTTCGATAATCGGGGCGTAGACGGCTGTATTTCTTGAGGTAGCCTTCCACCCTGAGCTGGGTGCCGCTCTCGAACTGGTGCTCCAAGCCGACTCCATACTGGTCGGCTCTTTGGGCAGGATGAAACCGATCCTCACCATCAACGATGGATATCTCTTCAATACCCTCGGTCTGGTAGTACTTGCCCCATCCCGCTCGAAGAGAAGTTTGAGGGTTAACCTGGTAGATCAGGCCAACCCGGGGAGAACCAAGGGCGTCGCCGGTATGCGACGCATAGTCGTAGCGGCAGCCGGCCTCGGCGATCAGGCTCTTGTCGATATTGAACCGACCGGAGAAATAGGCTGCGAATTTGCGGCCGTACGGTTTCAAACCGACTAGGGTAGTATCGACCTGGGCCAGGTAAGGCCCCCAACGATCACCCAGCCATCTGAGTTCGTAGGTGAAGCTCCGGCTGGTATAGTCCTGTCTCGCCCGGAGAGACCGACCGTGCAATCCAAACTCCAGGTTAAACTGATCTGAGGCCTCGTACTGCCAGTCCGTTTTTAGGCCGATACAGATACTGCTCTCCTCTTCGCTGATGATGTGCTCCGGAAGGTTGAAATTGTCATCGATCTCCTGGCCGCGTCGGTTGTGGTTGAGTCTGCTTACCGAGACGATTGACCTGGACATCAATCGCCGGTGCCACATCGAATGAAGATTTATCCAGGCGTGAGTGTTTCCATAATCGGAAATCAGAGTATCCATATCATCTTCCAAGAAGTTCAGATCATCGTGGGCGTGCAGTACGTCAAAATTCAGAACATGATTGCGATTCACCTGGTAGGCGACCTTTCCAAAGAAATCGTAGTAGCGAGGTTTCAGATCATCGGCTGCCCCCACTAGATTGAGCACCAGATCGATAAATCCCCGACGCGCTGACATCAGCCAGGTGCCTCGTCCGTTGCCGAACGAGCCTTCAGCCAGAGCCCGGAAGTTTGAGAGGCTGAATCCTGCTGAGATTCTGGTTTTGTCGACCGGAATACTCCTTGAACGGATATTGAAAACACCACTCATTTTGTCGCCATATCTGGCTGGAAAGCCTCCGGTCATGAGATCCACACCTTCCACGGTGGCCACGTCAACAACACTGACCGCACCCCCATCGAAATCTTTCATGTGGAACGGCTCGGATATCTCCAAGCCATCCAGAGTCACCAGAACTTCTTCGAATTCGCCTCCCCGGATCTCGAACTTGGAGGAATAGTCGGTGCCGCACATGCCGGGCAGTCTTCTGACCGCCCGGAAAAAATCGTCGCCCACCTGGGGAACAGTGGCGATCTCCGCCCGCGAAAGCGTCTGATGTACAACCGGTTCTTCGCCCATGATGGAATAGCTACCGGGAATAACGACTATCGATTTGACCGTAACCTTTTTTGGCGTCAATTCAACTGTAATCTGGGTGATTTGGTTGGATGCTAGGGTGAGGTTCGTCAGGATTCTGGACTCATAGCCAACGCGACTGACCCTAAGCGAGTAGGAATCCGGTGCCAAGTTAGCAAATTCGAATCGGCCCGAAGCATCGGCCTTGAGCTGTCTCTGGGTACCGACCAGTTTGACCGTGGCCCAGGAAAGCGGTTCTCCCGTGAGGGTATCGACTACGGTACCAATGAGACCTCCAGGCTGGACCTGTAGTCCCGATTCGGGCCTACCGGGAGTACTTAAAAGCAGCACTCCGAGAATACATATTACTCCGAGATTTCGCATATAGGGGCTTCAAAAACGCGGTTTGTTCCTTTTAGTATTATGAGTATACAAGAATTTCTTCGAATGGTCAATAATTTACTCGTTTCCTGTTAAGGCCAAATAGAAATGTCCTGTTTTGTTAATTGAGCACCCATCTTCATTCGTGCAATAGATTTCAAATTTGGCGACCTCCTCCAGGGATGATTCATGGCCGGGAGATGGGATTTTCCGGACCCCCGATTGCTCCTGGAAGGAGTTATTTTTTTCGGTATTTCTAAGATTTCCCGGTACTTCAGACTGACCCCCACCGCGGCTGATATGTAAAGAGCCATTAAGTCTCTCTTCCACGACAACCTTCGGGTTATGAGCCTGTACAGAAGTCCAGACAGTAGAAAGCACCAGACACTAACAGGCAATAATAGCAACAACTTAGCTTAAGTATTTTGTCTGGTGTTTTCTCTTATTATTTCTTATCTTGGCTAATTATGTTAGAAAAATGTTAGAAAGAGGTGTATGTAAGATTTCGGTGTCAATTATCCAATTTGTTTGAAGCCATACACGAAGTGTCATCTCTAAATCAACTCTTCCACTGCGTTCTTTAGTTCCTCTCCGCTCACGTTTTGATACTGTAGTACGCCCTCGCGGTCGATCAACCATGTGGAGGGAGTAGAACTTATACCATAAAGAATTGCCGTTGCATCCTTCCAACCATCATAAGTGCAGGTGATCTTCCAGGGAATGTCGTTTTCTTCAAGAAATCCACGCAAGAGTTCTTTATCGGTATCTAAGCTAATGCCAATGATTACCAAGCCCTGTTCGCTATATTGATTGTGTAATTCCCTTAATTCCGGCATGGCCCTAATACAGGGCGGGCAGGCAACATCCCAGAAATCAATTAGAACTACCTTTCCTTTTTTGGCGGACAACTCGAATTCTTCACCGTCCAGTAAGGAAACTGTAAAATCCTTGGCCGGGTGTTGCAGCCCGATTATATCTTTCATATGTCTGATCGCTTTTTGGAAGTTGTCGTATGATTGCAGTTGCTCCCACTTCTCATCTTCGAAGATCCTGTACTTGATAAATCCCCGATCATAGACTGCCTTTTCGATCCAAGCTATGGTGCTGTCCAGATCTTGCATACCCAGGTAACTGTCTGCAATTTTCAAATAATTCCAGGGGGACCTTCTGCTCTCCAGCTGTTGTGAAAGCTCCTCCAATTCAAATGCGACGGTCAGGGCTTCATCATACCTACCCAACTTCTGTAGCATAAACTGCTTTTTGTCAGTCCAGTTCAGAATACGATCCTGACGAATAGAGTATCGATTGGCAAGCGCCAGCATCTCTTCCAGATTGGTTAGAACCAACTGATATTCGTCATTATCCCAGTTTTGATCAAGAGTGGCCAGCAGTTGAACTATCCGATCTTCCGCCTGCTGTTTGGTCTTGGGTGACTGCGTGTCACCACTGCAGGAACAGGCAATAGAGATACATACCACCAATACAAGATTCACTCTTGCTTTCATATGACCATTAATGCTCATCCATTCGTCCTCATTGCTGTCGCGAGTTGATAGATCTTTCTCTTATACGACATGGTGTTCTTGGAGTTTCATTTAGTTAGAGTTTAGCAAAACCCTTCATTGGTTCTGCCCTCTTATCTGGAAGGAAATCCCACTCAAAATAAAACCCCCGAAGCCGTTGAACTTCAGGGGCTTAAGTTTGGTAGCGGGGGCAGGATTTGAATCCCTGACCTTCGGGTTATGAGCCTGTACATAGGTCCAAACAGTAGAAAGCACCAGATACTAACAGGTAATAACAGCAACAACTTAGCTTGAACCTTTTGTCTGGTGTTTTCTCGCATTATCTCTTGTTTTGGCTAATTATGTTGAAAAATGTTAGAAGGAGGTGTATGTTAACATAGACGTGCGCCCACACGATAGGGGAAGTTGGCGACCATAACAGCACGCCTATCGTATTAACGAGCCCATAACATCTTGAAAAAAGACACTGTCTCCCTTGTAGAAAATTCTCTCTTGGCCTTTGAAATAATCGTAATCTCCATGCATTTCAAAAGTATACTTGAAATCACCCTCAGAGAACTCTCTTGGCCCCCGAAATGGAATATCATCCTCAAAATTCATTAAAGCTCTTTTTAGAAAAGGGAATGCCTGTTCTTGAAAAAACTGTTCACCATACTCCGAATTATTTTGTCCTTGATATGCCATACACCAGATAGGATCTTCTTTATAGAAGACAACCTCTCTTTCGGGAGCCCAAGTACTTCCCGCATAAGAATCATGATATCTCAAGTCACACTCTGAATACTCATGATCTGTATGGCCTTGCGATACCGGAATCTCGCATAAATGTCGTTTCCGTACTTCTTTTGGGGCCGCATAAGTATGTCTGTGTGCTTTGGCGATGAACGCTATGAGAGCTATTTTGTCCATATGGTTGATCCTTTCCAAGATCTAATCTACGACACGCACTATTCCCGATCTGTTTATCAAAATGCAAGAATAAATAAATCTTGTTCAGAATCAATAAACTCCTTGCGAGTAGATAATCCAACCTAAATCAATAATATCTCTTGATGGCAATCAACCGTGTAAACCTACATATAAACGAAGAATATGACCTATTGACCTTCGGGTTATGAGCCTGACGGTCATTTCAAATCAGAACTCCAACTTATTCACCGTATTAGAAAGATGATCTGGAGAAAGATGGGCGTAAATCATCATTGTCTGGATATCAGAATGGCCCATGAGCTTCTGTACTGTTGGCAAATCAACCCCGTTCAGCACAAGCTGACTGGCAAACGTGTGACAAAGAGAATGGAGAGTTGTCAGTTTTTTTCAATACCAGCTTGCTCTCTAATCTTTATTAGTTTTTCTCGAAGCTTTGCCTTAATATGAACCACCTTCAACCTCCCCAATTCCCTCAAACTCATCCTGACAATATCCTCGCCGGCCATAATCCTCCCTAAATTTTGGGAACCCATTATAGCCTCTCATGAGGACATTTCTATTTTGCTCATTTAGGACATTATCACTTTGTCGGAACAGTCAGCAAATAAAAATTCGATTTGGCTTTTTGTTCGATTATACGTATTGTATAGGCTTATCGGCATTAAAGGAGAGAACATTGGCGCATAACGATTTTGATAATTTACCGCCTCTGGAGCGGTTACGGAAGATAATGTCCCGCCTGAGAGCCGAAGACGGCTGCAACTGGGATAAGGCGCAAACGCATAAAAGCCTGTTGCCCTATTTGATTGAGGAAACTTACGAAGTCGTCGAAGCTATCGAAAGTGAATCGTCGGGTAGGCTCCGGGAAGAATTGGGAGATTTGTTAATTCAAATCTATTTTCACACCCAGATCGCGGATGAGGAAAAGCGATTTAATATCGACGATGTCGCTTCGGATATTTGCGTGAAGTTACTTCGCAGACATCCTCATGTTTTTGGCGAAAAACGCGACCTAAATCCTGATCAGGTTCGCGATCAATGGGAAAAGATCAAAGTTGACAGTAATGAAAAAGAATCGGTTCTCTCCGGAATTCCTCGGTCAATGCCGGGGCTTCTGCTGGCTTATCGGGTCGGCGAAAAAGCGGCCGGAGTCGGTTTCGATTGGGACAATGCCAAAGATATTTTTGATAAGCTTAAAGAAGAATCCGCCGAATTTGAAAAAGAATTTAATGAAAACGATAAAGAACGCATGACCCATGAGCTGGGCGATTTAATCTTCGCGTTGGTTAATTTGTCACGCAAATTGAAAATTGACCCCGAATACGCTCTGAGGCGCACTGTCGATAGATTTATCGAACGATTTGGATTTATTGAGAAAACTCTTAAGTCTCAGGGGAGAAAGTTCTCGGAGACAAATTTAGAGGAAATGGAAAAACTTTGGAACCAGGCCAAAAGTTGAGGCCTTTTAATCGTAATAAGAATAAATAAACCGATGTCAAAACTTATCGAATCGGTTTGACTTTATTATGGACGCGTATTATTATGCCCGACTGAGGATGATATGACCAATGCCAATTTACAGGAGATGGTTCAACCCGTTGTTCGGGATTTGAAAGCCTTCGACCAAAGGCTATATAAATTTCTTTCGGCCAATTCCAGGTTGATATCCGGTATTATAAAACATATCATGTCCGCCCGGGGGAAACGGCTTCGTCCGGTTATTCTATTCTTATCCGCCCGCGGAGGGGGGTACACTTCCCCGAAAATGATTGACGCCGCTCTGGCCATTGAATTAATTCATACCGCGACTCTGCTGCATGACGATGTCGTCGATGAATCTGACATTCGCCGGGGACAGGATTCGGTTAATCATCGCTGGACGAATCTAATCTCGGTTTTGATGGGTGATTTCCTTTTTTCAAGAGCCTTTCGAATACTGGTCGAAACAAAATCGCAGGAATTAATACAATCTATAAGTTATGCCACCGAACGAGTCAGCTATGGAGAACTTCGACAGGTTGAGGAAGTGGCCAACTACGAGTTGAGCGAAAAAGATTATTTGAAAATCATTTCAGATAAAACCGCTTCTTTATTCGCGACGGCTTGTGAAGCCGGTCCGATTTTGAAGAGGGCCGACGGCAAAGAAAGAAAACGGTTTTACAGTTTTGGCGAAAATATTGGAATCGCGTTTCAAATCGCCGATGATTTGCTCGATTATGTCGGTGATACCCGGAAAACCGGGAAATCGGTCGGAAGTGACTTAATTCAAGGCAAGGTAACTCTTCCTTTGATATATGCGCTGTCCAACTCATCAGCAAAGACCTGCCGTGAAATAACAAAATCACTCAACAACGGAATTAACAAGCGCGGAATAAATAAAATTCTCCGGTTTGTCACCGAGCGGGGCGGTATTGATTATGCCTACCGTGCCGCGCATAAGTTTTCCCAGCGAGCCGGTAATTCATGCGATAAAATGAAAAATAATATTTACCGCAAAACCCTCAAACAAATTCTTGATTTTACCGTTGCCCGTGATAATTAATTGCCGCCGCTCCCTTCAAGAATTATATTCACTTAATAATCAATTCTAAACCGATATGCAGCTGGTGCGTATAAGAAATAATTATGACCGATTATAGCATAGATTTTCTGGGGACATATCTTTGGTTAAGCATTTTACTGTGTGCGATATTTTTAATTATAACTTACCTGTATTATCGCAAAACAACTCCTCCGCTTTCTCTTTTATCTAAATCAATATTGATTGTGCTTCGAGTCACCGCGCTAATCGCTCTGTTTCTGGTATTGACACAACCGGTTCTAACAATAACCGAAAGATATCAAAAGAATAAGAGGGCTGCCGTCATTATTGACTGTTCCAATTCGATGGATCAACCGGTTAATATCAATTCCGATAAGACAAAACGGGAATTAGTCGATGAAATTCTGACTCGCAATGAACTTGTCATTCTATTTGACAGCCTCGATTTGGAATATTATTCATTTGCTGAATCTCTTGATGTCACCAGGACCGGAATTAATCTTAACGGCGGGAAAACCGATTTCGGGACGGCTCTCAATCAACTACGAAAATCAACCACACTCGACCGGCATGATTATATCTTCTTGTTTTCAGACGGCCGTGGGACAGATGGAGAAAATCTGGCCGATTTGGCGCGGGGTTTTGATCGTCCCATTTATACCGTTGCGGTCGGCGATTCAATTGAGAAAAACGATATCGCGCTCAACGAGGTGCAATACAATAACGTAATCTATGCCGGTCGCCAGACTGAAATTCAAGCCATCATTTCGCAGCAGGGACAGGTTTCCGGATCGCTTCAGGTACGACTATTGCAAGGTAATCAAACCCTCGTTCAGGCTTCGGCACCGCCGCCCGGTTCCGGCAAGACCGCCGAAAAGTCGCTGACGTTTACTCCGGCGGCGCCGGGGAAAATGATCCTTGATCTTGAGATTACAGGCGATTCCGGTGAGCAAAATCGGCTCAATAATCGCCGGAAATTTGCCGTACGAGTTCTCAAAAGCAAAGTTAATGTCCTTCTGTACAGTTCGTCCCTGAATCAGGAATACGCTTTTCTGAATCGTTATCTGCGGGGCCGGGAAGATATCGAGGTTGTCTCGGTTATTGATGCCGCCGGAGGGGACAGACTGGGGGATAGATTCCCCAACACGACGGAAAAACTCAACAGCTATGATGCCGTTATCCTGATTGATCCCAATCTGGGGCGATTGTCGCAACATTATGATAAATTCGTTTCTTATCTCACCGACCGGGGCGGTGGACTGTTTGTCCTCATGGGCGAGGAGTACGCCAAAAGCTGTTCGCGAAGCCGCATCGAATCTCTGATGCCGCTGGCGGTATCTGAGGCTCAGATAAATTACGGTCGATATTTGATGATTCCCGATCCGCAGATGATTCTTCATCCGGCGGCTAAGCTGGGAGATTCGCGGGAAGAGATTGAAAACACCTGGGCAAATCAGCCGCCTTTTGCTTCGGTCGTAATCGTAGATTCCGTTCGTTCTACGGGCGTGGCTTTGGCCTATGCCGAAGGCGAATACAGTCGTGACCGCAGATGCGGTTTCGCCCTGCGGCGGATGGGCGCCGGGAAAATTCTTGCTTCGGCCGTTTTGCCGTTCTGGCACTGGTCGTTTTATCCGTTCGGGGTGGGAGGCGACGCCTCGGTTTATCAGGAATTGTTTTCCTCCTCTATCAGATGGCTGACGATCGGCGATGAAACCGACCGGATTAATTTTGAACCGCAATCCGAGGTGTTCCAGGACGGGGAAGAGGTTATTTTCTCCGGAGCGGCTCATGACGAAGGGTTCCGGCCGATTGAAAACGCATCCGGTGAATTGATTATCGTTTCGGCATCCGGTGATACCACGCGGGCGAGAATTATTCAAGATATTACGAAAGTTGGCGCGTATCGTTCGGAAGCCGGTATCCTGGCGCCGGGGGAGTATTCCTTCCGGGCCGAATTGATGGCCGAAAACGTCAGGCTGGGTCGGTTTGAGGGCCGCTTTGCCGTCGATGATATTGATCGTGAGACGGCTTTTGCCGACGTGAACTGGACCAATCTGGAGCGGGCGGCGGTCAATTCCGGGGGAGTATTCGCGCCGTATTCGGATTTGCAGCCGATTATCGACGCTGTTGATGCTTATCCGACCCGCGTCACGGAAACCGACGATATTCGCCTCTGGGATCATTTGGTTCTTTTAATTATCATAATTGTTTCGCTTTCTCTGGAATGGTTTATTCGCAAAAGTAAGCAGTTGTTGTAGAATATTGGCGGGATCGCAGGGATCCGGCACTACTCGCTTCTAAAATGGGTTTGTTTCCTCAGATTAACGTTTCTGGTCATATCAAGTCGGTGGTGATTACGACAGGCGCATGCCTGTTTTTTTCCCCGTAGGGTTCGCTCGCGAGCGAACCGAAGATTCGTTGCGACATATATGGCGGGCTTGTCGCGACGAGCCCTTACTGATGATTGTGTATTTGCAATATGATTCATCTTATATATGAGGATGAATTCCGAAAACACGTTAGATTGGTTGAATAATTGTAAATGCTTTATGTGGGACCCGGCCCGAAAATACGCTTCGCTTAATTTTCGGACAGGCCACGTATCACAATGAACTAAGTTCTTCTAAATCGCTCTTTGTTTTCTCAAGTATATTTTTAAAACAGTCATTGCAATATCGCTTTTTGCTAGAAACTCCACGTCCAGATTGAGGAATATCAATGCACGTAGTACCCTTTTCTAGCGTTGTCTTACAGCGTTTGCAAGCCGATTTTCTTTTAACGCTTGCTCTTTTTGGTGTGCCATTAGTACCGGAAATAAGTGAAGGGGTTGGACCCTTAGGTTTCCCTTTGCTCATAATCACTCCTTGCTTTATGAACTCTTCTAACCAGAATCTTAAGTATTTCATCTAGAACCTTTGGGTCAAGTACTGATCTAAAATCCTCAGAACTACACTCCGCCCGCTCTTTGCCCAAACGTTTGTTTATCTCATTATTCACCATCATGACCGCAGAAACGAAGTTATTTGGCCCCATTATCTTTAAGGTAGTGTATTTGTAGGGAATCTCAACGCCTGTCATTTCAAGCATTATATTATTCAAGAGAATCTTGGCAAGGCGTTTACCCTGTTCATAAACTTGATGTTTCAGTGTTTCCCATTCCTTTTGGGGTAATATTGGAAACGCTTCAGAAGCATTCCGCTGGGAAATTGTCTTGCCTTTGGCCTGCTTTATAATTTCTTCCGCTATTGAAGGATCCAATCCTAAAGACTTAAGCTTTTCACGTAAATCTTCTATGATATACTTTTCATCCATATCGGCAAAATCCTCTTCCCATAGTGCATCGACGATCTCGCCACTAATTACAACATCGCTTTCATCTGCAGACAGTCTTGCCGAACCTTCCCGCACACTTTTGGGTACCTCAGGTTCTGCACCGCTGATAACTTTCTCCCAGAAAGCTTGATCATCATTTTCAAACTGCTTGAATTCTTTAAGGCGTTGATCCAAGTTCATGCCAAGGTGTGTAACAATGTGACCATTGTTGTCAGGATGCGATGGGCGGTTTTGTACAACTACACGCATAATTCGACCTACGAATTGGATATAAGGTGCCAAGGTGCGAAATGGGCGAAAAATAGCTGCAACACTTAGTTTAGGATGATCAAAACCCTCGCCAAGCATTTGTACCTGAATAATGCAGTCAAGAGTGCCATTATAGAGGTTTCTCATAATATCATCTTTTTCGTCAGTAGTAAGTTTGCTATGAATAACTTCGGCATTGTAGCCACGTTCGATATACAAAGAACGGATTTCCTTGGCATGGTTTATAGAACATGCTACAGCAATAAGTTGATGTCTAGTACCTGTTATCCGCAGGTCTTCCAACTTGGCAAGACTATTGTCAACAATGTGTTGGTTGCATGGTTTCGCAAGTGCGACATTTCGACTAAACCATTCCTCCTCTTTTAACTCAAGTACTTCCTCAAGTGTATATATTCTATTTTCGTCATCTGAAAAAGATATTTCAATTTCTTTGGGTGCTATATAACTTGCCTTTAGTCGTTTTATGTATCCCTTTAGTGTTGCGCTTCTGAATGAGTAACGATACACTAATTTGCCATCTATTTCCTGACGGTCGCTACGAAATGGCGTCGCAGTTAAATGTACTACCTTAGAGTCGGGGAATTTGTCAAGAACTTTTTTCCAACTGGAAGCCGCACTATGATGCGCCTCATCAATAATTATCATGTCGAAGAAGCGATCAGGGAATTGAGCTAACCATTTATCGCCGTTAGTTGCTAGCTGTTGGATATTGGTTATTATGATATGTGCTTTTTCAGCCACCGATATATTGCCGGACTCTAAGGTACAGACTAAGGGTCCAGAGGACATTTGAGAATTAGACAAGACTTTAACCTTGCGCCAAAAACATTTTCGCCTATTGGTAATGTCCATTGACTCGTATAGGGTGTTTTTTATTGTAAGATTTGGTGCAATGACCAGAACTCTACCTCTGGCTAATCCAATTGGTAATATTGAAGCTAAACCAGATTTACCACAACCCACAGGAATTTGAATAATTGCTTTGGATTGGCCCTCTTGAAAAAACTCATATGTGGAAATGTAGCCCTCAATTTGCGGTTCGCGTAAATTTAAATTAGAGTCAATGTTTGCATCTAAAGAAACGAAAAATGATTCAACTGGCTGATTCGATCTAAGCCACTCGTCTAGCTGTTTTTTTTCGAATGTCCATTTTTTTCCTATTTTGCTAGCGGGAATTCGTCCCTCGCGCGCTAATTCGTAAATGACGGTTTTCCCCAGATTTAAGTACGCTCCTGCTTCCTCTATAGAAAGCCATTCTTTTTCAATATTATCCATTGATAAATCTCCTTTGTGATAGCAAATGATAGTAAATGACAATAAATGTGTCAAGTTATTATTTCAAAAATTGAGAAATGTGATTACTTCTCCCGGGTGCCCCAAGTCTTCAGACTTGGGAAGGATAACTTCTACAAATCATCTATCGGCACGATCTGCAGCCCATCCAAAAATAAGCGCAGCGCTCTTTCGGGCAGGTTCCCACATGTGAACATTT